>CAKTZN010000043.1 GCA_934635545.1 uncultured Oscillospiraceae bacterium
GGAAGGGGGAGGCGATCACACCGGCGGCGTTCCGCAGAAAGGGCGTGCCGGAGCTGACGGCGGAGATGATGCACAGCACCACCACCACGATGGCCACACCGGCCAGCAGCCATATGCCGTTTTTGGAAAAAAATCGTTTCATAAAAGCAGTTCCTTGTATCGGTCACAGCAGCGTGACGCCGAATTGGGCCAGCATCCGGCTCAGCAGCAGCACGGGAAGGCCCATCACATTGAAAAAGTCGCCGTCGATGCGCTCCACCAGCAATGCACCCAGACCCTGTACGCCGTAAGCGCCGGCTTTGTCCATGGGCTCACCGCTGCGAATATAGGCCTTCAGCTCCTCGGTGGAGGCTTCCCGGAACCAGACCTGGGTGGACTGGGCGCGGGTCAGCACCTTACCGCCCTGCCGCACCGTCACGCCGGTGCAGACGGTGTGGTGCCGTCCCTGCAGCGCCGACAGCATCCGCAGGGCGTCCGCCTCGTCACGGGGCTTGCCCAGCCGTTTGCCGTCCAGAAACACCATGGTGTCGGCGGTGATGACGATGTCGTCCGGTTCTGCCTGTACGGCGCCGGACTTCTGCCGGGAAATATGGCAGACGGTCTCCTCCGGAGTAAGTCCCTCGGGACAGACCTCCTCCACCTGGGGCACCGACACCACGAAGTCCCGGATGCCTATGCGGCCCAGCAATTCCTGCCGCCGGGGAGAACCGGAGGCCAATACGATCCTTGCCATACGCGTCACCTTCCTGTGGAGCCGAAGCCGCCTGCGCCCCGCTCCGTCTCGTCCAGCTCGTCCACGAATTCCAGCGCAGGCTGCACTACCGGCAGCACCATCAACTGGGCGATGCGGTCGCCATCGTGGATGGTGTAGTCGGTGTCGGATTCGTTATAAAGCGCCACCCGCAGCTCACCGCGGTAGTCGCTGTCGATGACCCCTACGCCGTTGGCCATGGTGATGCCGTGCTTGGAGGCAAGGCCGCTGCGGGCGCAGATCAGCGCCACATAGTCGGCGCAGGGCAGGGCGATGGCAATGCCGGTGGGCAGCACCTGCCGTGCCCCGGCCTTCAGCGTCACGTCACCGTCCAGGCACGCGCACAGATCCATGGCGGCGCTGCCGGGGGTGGCGAAATGGGGCGCAGGGATGGTATCGCCCACCTTGGGCGACAGGGCTTTTATCTTTAAGATCATGGTTTTTCTCCTGATTTTTGATTACGGGTTGTAGAAATATGAATTGATATTACGGATTGGAGAGAGTTTCGTGGCTCCGGGCGCGATGGAATGTTCCGCGCTCCGGCGCGGGTCACTTTTGGCCGCGTCATGCTGTGCAAGCACAGATAGACGCTACGGCGGCATAGCCGCCGTGATCGGGACTAAAAACATGCCGCCGGCATGTTTTCTTAACGCCCCGACCCAAAAGTGACCAAAAGGACAGCCAGAAACCCAGGTTTCTGGACTTCCTGCACGCTGTTCCGTCTGCAAATTTGTGGTCTGATACCTCGCGTTCACAGGATATTTCCGTTTTCGTTTCGCTATCGAATTGTCTCTGCATCTGCGCCGCTGATGCGGTGCAACGGTAGAAGATAAATCGCTGTACGGCGGGGCGATGAAGGCATCGCCCCCTACGAACGGGTACGATAGAATTCCGTAGGGCGCGATGTCCACATCGCGCCGCGCGACATTCGGTAAGGTATTGTCGAACCGTTGTAGGGGCGGACGACTCTGTCCGCCCGATTGAAAGACAGATTGTTATTGCGGGGGCGGACAGAGTCGTCCGCCCCTACAGGTGGCCAAAAGTACCTCGTGGCCGCAGCCGCGAAATACCCCTCACTCCACGCCGCGGTAGAACAATCCCCTTGTAAATTCCTCCGGCGTCCAGTCGCCCTCGCCCTGATAGCGCCGCAATACCGCGTCGCACTGGGCAGGACTCTCGGTGGTGAACCGCAGCCGGGCCCAGGTCAGGCCGCAGCTCCGCCACTCCGGCTTGTCCGCCAGAAACAGCGTGCGGCTGTTCTCAATCTCGCACCGGCAGCCGTACTGCCCCAGCAGGGGGAACCGCGCCCCGGTGCGGTCGGTGAGGGTATTTTCGCCTTCGCACAGCCGCTTGTCGCCGTGGCAATTCCCGGCGTTGCCGATCATGCAGTTCTCGGTGATCATCAGCGGCAGGCGGCCGTATACGATGCCCTCACAGGGCAGATACTTCCGCAGCTCCCGCACCTGCTGGTGCCGCAGCTCGAAGGAGACGGTCACGCTGTCAAGTTCCTGCCCTTGCCAGAAGGCCACAGCACGGGAATTGAATACGTTCAATCCGGAGTCGCCCCGCTTTTCCAGGGGCAGTCCTTCCGCGATGGCCATGTGGCCAGCATTGCCGATGCTCACCGCCGACAGGGCGGGGGTGCTTTCCAGAATTTTCCGGAAGCCCGCCTCGTCGTCGTCCCGCCATACACGGGGCAGCACCGCGCAGAGCTTCGCCTTGCCGCGATAGTCCTTCAGACCGGGCAGCAGCTCGACGGGCACATAGATCATCTCCGCGCCGTCGGCCAGCGTCTCGGTCAGTTGGTCAAGCCGGGCAATGGAGCAGGTCAGCTTGGGCGCGGCGGGGGAGAAGGTCTCCTGTTCCGGAAGCGCCGGGGTGGCCAAGCTCCGCCGCTGCGGCACAGCCGTCCGGGCCGCCGCCAGCGCCTCCAGCGCGTCCCGCCGCAGGCCATTGATAGCCGCCGCACTCAGCATCAGGCCCTCGCCCACGTCCACCTCCGCCGCCTTACACCGGAACACGGTGCCGCCGGTCTTTTGCAGCCGCTCCGCCACATCTGATGCCGTCAGCGCCCGGTTCCGGGCCGCTTCGGGAACGGGGCCGGTCACGGTGACGGTATGCACGCCGTCGCTGGCGGTAAGGGTGGACGCCTCATCAGCCCATATGGTGGCCCGGAGTGAGAGATCAATTTGCTTGTGCTCACCGTTTTCGTAGAGCTTCCGGGCCTCGCTGAACAGCTCCTTGGGTTCCGGCACGTTCTCCGGCCGGGTGCCGAACATGGCCGGGTCCTTCCGATGGCGATAGTACCCGTCGGTGAAGCCGCTGCGGGAAAAGGCCTGCTCCAGCGCGCGGGATTCCTCCGCCGTGGGGCCGCGCTTTTCGTCCAGAAGCCGCCGGTAGACGGACGTGATCACCGCCACATACTCCGGCCGCTTCATGCGGCCCTCCAGCTTCAGACAGGCCACGCCCATCGTCTCCAATTCCTGTATATACGCCGACAGGTTGGCGTCCTTCAGGCTCAGGGGGAACTGATTATTGCAGGGGCCGTTGACCCCGTAGGGCAGGCGGCAGGGCTGGGCGCAGGCGCCCCGGTTGCCGCTGCGCTGGCCGATGAGGGCGCTCATGGTACACTGGCCGGAATAGCACATGCACAGCGCCCCGTGGACGAACACCTCGATCTCCGCGCCGCAGTTGCGGCACACGTTGGCGATGTCGTCACGGGAGAGCTCACGGGCCAGCACCACCCGCTCCATGCCCAGTTCCTCCGCCCAGCGTGCGCCGCCGGAGGTAAACAGGCTCATCTGCGTGCTGGCGTGGATGGGAAGGTCCGGCGTTACCGCCTGGGCCAGTGTCAGCACGCCCCAATCCTGCACCAGTACCGCGTCCACCCCCATCTGGGAGGCCTTCCACAGTACCTCGGCGGCCTGGGGCAGCTCACGGTCTGTCAGCAGGGTGTTCAGCGTCAGGAACACCCGCACGCCCCGCAGATGGCAGTAGGCCACCGCGTCGGCAAATTCCTCGTCGGTGAAATTTTTGGCGTTGCGGCGGGCATTGAAGGCGCCGAAGCCCATATACACCGCGTCCGCGCCGGACTGCACCGCCGCCTCAAGGGACGCGCGGGATCCGGCGGGGGAGAGAAGCTCGATCATCGATTGTTGTTTCCCTTCTGCTGGGCCTTGAAGAGCTGGCGCTTCAGGTCGCTGGCCTCGTTCTTGGCGGCGGTGGCCTCATCCAGATAGGTCTTGAGCTGGCGGCGCAGGTTCTCGCCGCCCTCCTGCTGCTTATAAAGCTCGTCCGCCAGGTTGATGGCGGCCAGCACCGCCGCGTCATAGCGGCTGACCCGGGCGCTTTCCATCAGCTCGGTCATCTTTTGGTCTACCAGTGCGCCCACCTTCTGCATATAGGCGGCGCTTTCATCGGCCACAAGGGTGTAATCCTGGCCGCAGATCGTCATCGTCACACGGTTTGCCATGGTAAAGTCCTCCTATGTTCATTCCTGAGAATGTACTCATACTAATACAGAATCCATTATACCACAAATTCAATATGGTGGAAGAACTTTCTGTAAATTTCCGAAAAACTCACCGCGGCGCTTTACGAAAGAAGAGTTTTCGTGTAGAATAGGGGAGAATTATTTCGCCTTGGGGTGCGAGAACGGTCTCCGACGGCCCCTTTCTTTCAATAGCGAAAGAAAGGGGGAAAGAACGCCAGAAGGAACCTACGGTTCCTTCACCTCCGGGCGCGCTATGCTGCGTACAAAGACGAGACCGTTTACCACACGTTCGCGCAGAATTGCTGGTTTCGTTTCGCCATCGAATCGGTTCAGCAACAGCGCCGCTGCCGCTGATGCCTATGACGAACAACGCTTTATCTTCTACTGTTGCGTTGCATGAGCGGCAGCGGCGCAAGAAGAAAGTCGATTCGTCATACGAAACGAAATCAAACATGACCTGTGAACGCGAGGTAACAGGCATCAAATCTAAGTAAGGTATAGCGTGGGCGGATTCTTAAACCGCAGGTTTAAGTGGCGTTTTGGGGAGTGATCCGAGCGCTGCCAGCGGCAGATGAAGCGAGGAGAGCGAGTGGCAGCGGTCAAAATTTCAAGCGCCCGCCGTAAGGCAGCGCAGAAATTTTGGGCACCGCAACAGGACACTTTTGCCGCCAAGGGCAAAAGTGACTCGCGCTCGGAAGCGCGAAACACCCCTGCGCGGCCGCCGCAAAAAATGATAGGAAAAGGAGGAGATCACCATGGCAGGTTATATCACACGGGGACAGGAAAAGAGCGTGGTGCTCTCCGCCTCACAGGTGGATACGCTGGTGCGCGGCGGCAGCGGTGACGCGGCGCTTCTGTACCTGCTGCTCCAGCGGCTGGACGGTCCCGTGACGCCGGAGGAGCTGGCCGGACGGCTGCAATGGAGCCAGCTCCGGCTCAGCGCGGCGGAATCCGCCCTGCAGGACATGGGCTTTCTGCAGCGCCGACAGCAGCCGCCCGCTCCGGCGGACGAGCACCGGGTCTATACCGCCGACGAGCTGGCCGACCTGCTGGAGGCCGACAGCGGTTTCCGCATGCTGGTGCCCCAGGCGGAGGAAAAGCTGGGCAAGAAGCTGAAAACCGCCGATCTGCAGATCCTGGCGGCGCTGTATGACGATCTGGGTCTGCCGGTGGATGTGATCTATCTGCTGGTGTGTCACTGTGTGGAGCGGGCCCAGCGCCGGTTTGGCGAGGGCCGCCGTCCCACCCTGCGGCAGATCGAGAAGGAGGGCGCCTACTGGGTGCGGCTGGGCCTGCTGGATCAGGACAGCGCCGGGCGCTATCTGAAGGACTACGCCGACAAGCAGGAGAAGACAGCCGCCTATATGCGGGTGCTGCAGTTGAACGGCCGCCCGCCGGTGGACAGTGAGCAGCGGTATATCCTGGACTGGATCGACATGGGCTTCCCGCCGGAGACGGTGGCGCTGGCCTATGATAAGACGGTATTCTATAAGAAGGAATTGAACTGGCGGTATCTGAACGGCATCCTGCGCCGCTGGCACCAGCAGGGCTGGCACACGGTGGAGCAAGTGGAGGCCGGACAGCAGCGCGATCCGAAGAAGTCCGCCGCCAAGCCCGCCGGAAAGACCGACTGGATGGACGAGTATATGTAAAGGAGGCACCCGTATGTCATACGATGGCCGCATCATGCGCCAGGCGCTGGTTCGCTTTGACGAGGACAAGCAGCGCCGCGCCGCGGAGTTCGCCCGGCGGCGTGACCGCCTGTACCAGGCCGAGCCCCGCCTGAAGGAGATCGAGCAGCAGCTCCGCGCCACCATGCCCAAGCTGATCTCCTCGGCCCTGCGCCGGGGCACCGATCCGCTGCCCGCCGTCCGGGTGCTGCGGGACGAGAATCTGGCCCTGCAGCGTGAGTGCGCCCAACTGCTGACGGGCATGGGCTACCCCGCCGACTATCTGGAGGAGCAGCCCGCCTGCCCTCTGTGCGGCGATACCGGGTATCACGACGGCCAGGTGTGCCGCTGCCTGCGGGAGTACTATAAGCGGGCCCAGCTCTCCGAGCTGTCCCAAATGCTGGATCTGGGCAGCCAGAGCTTCGAGACCTTCTCCTTTGACTGGTACAGCGACGAACGGGGAGAGCGGAAGCGGTCGCCCCGCGAGAATATGGAGCGCAATTTCGACATCTGCCAGGACTACGCCCGGCACTTCTCCATGGCGGCGGACAACCTGCTGCTGACGGGCCAGCCGGGCCTGGGCAAGACCTTCCTGTCTGCCAGCATCGCCCGGGTGGTCAGCGACCGGGGCTTCAGCGTGGTGTACGACACAGCGGAGCACATCTTCGCCCAGATGGAGGAGGAGAAGTTCCGCCCCGACGAGACCTCCGCCGCCTGCGAGGATGTGCGGCGCTATATGAACTGCGACCTGCTGATCGTGGACGATCTGGGCACGGAGATGGTCACCAGCTTCGTCCAGAGCGCCCTGTACCAACTGGTGAACGGACGGCTGCTGGCGGGAAAGAAGACGGTGATCAACACCAATCTGGCGCCCCATCAACTGGGTGAGCGCTATTCACCCCAGGTGCAGTCCCGTCTGGAGGGCGAGTACCGGGTGCTGCCCTTCTTCGGCGACGACATCCGCAAGCTGCGCCGGAGACAGATGTGATGAATTGTATAAGATATCATGAAAAGAACCGCCGTCCCCGGCGGTTCTTTTTGCGCGCGGAAGCGCTGCGTTTTTACCCAAGGCTTGTGGTATCGTACTCCTACCGGTACAACGGATAGATTTTTTTCGTGCATCCGACGCAAATCGCCGCCTTCCGCGGCCACCCTGCCGTACAATGGGAAAAAAGGAGGGAACCGCCATGAAAAACCGCCGAAAGGGTGATTTTCTGTCCACCCGTGTCCAATACATCTCCCTGTCCCGCCTGACGCCCAATCCCCAGCAGCCCCGCCGCAGCTTTGACGAGGCGGCGCTGCGTGAGCTGGCCGAAAGCATCCGGGCCTACGGCATTCTGCAGCCGCTGACGGTGCGCCGGGTAGGGGAGGGGTATCAGCTCATCGCCGGAGAGCGCCGTATGCGGGCCGCCCGCATCGCCGGACTGCGGGAGGTGCCGTGTCTCGTGGCCCAGGTGGACGAGCAGGACGCCGGGATGCTGGCTCTGATCGAGAATCTCCAGCGCCGGGATCTGGACTGCTTCGAGGAGGCCGCCGCCATCGCCCGGCTCATCAGCCGCTACGGTCTCAGCCAGGAGCAGGCGGCGGAAAAGCTGGGGAAGTCCCAGTCCGCCGTGGCCAACAAGCTGCGGCTGCTGCGCCTGTCGGAGCCAGTGCGCCAGGGCTTGCGGCAGGCGGGCCTGACCGAGCGTCACGCCCGGGCGCTGCTGCGGCTGCCGGACGAGACGGCCCAGCTTTCGGCGTTGGCCGTCATCGCCGCCCGGGGCTGGAACGTGGCCCAGACCGAGAGCTACGTGGAGCGGCTGCTGACGGAGGCGCCTGTCCCCCAGCGCCCCGCCACCTACATCATCAAGGACGTGCGGCTGTTCCTCAACAGCATCGACCGCAGCCTGCAGGTCATGCGCCAGAGCGGCGTCAATGCGGACCTGGGCCGCCGGGACACCGACAGCGAGATCCTGCTGACCATCCGCATTCCCAAGCAGCGAAGCGTAAGAGCCTGAGCGCATAGGAGAGAGAGCAAAAAGGACCGCCCGTGGGCGGTTCTTTTTGCGTGCGGTAGTCGCCCCGCCGCATAATGGCCGCCCTACCGTTGACATTTACTGAACCCACCTTTATACTGAAAATATCAGTACAAAGGGAGGTTTGAGGATGGAAGCTTACAAAATTTGTCCCCAGTGCGGCACGCATAACGACCCGCAAAGCGGTCTGTGTACCAAATGCCAGAAAACATTGGTGGATGTGCCGGTGTCCGGCGACCTTTCCAAGGTGAAGCCGGGGAAGAATCCGGTGGCGCAGATCCTGAAGGTCTGCGCTGTGGTGATCTACGTTTTTGCCGCCGTGTCCGGTCTTATAGAAGTAATCAATTATGGCGGCATATTCTTTTTGCTGCGGGACTGGGTGCTCGGCTTCATGGCGGGAACGCTGCTGCTGGGCTTTTCCGAGGTCATTCGCCTGCTGCACGAGATCAATCAGAAAAAATAAAATCAAAAGAACCGCCCAAGGGCGGTTCTTTTTGTATGCGGTAGTCGGCTTCGGAAACCGTGCGTAGGGGCCGATGCCCTCATCGGCCCGCACGACCGACGATGGCAGTTCCGGAATACGGCGGGGCGATGTGGGCATCGCCCCCTACGAACCGACCACCGATGGTGCTCCGCAGGGCGGGGTGCACCCCGCCGTCTTAATCTCCGGTGGATTCTTTTTTGCTGATGGCTTCCATGGCCAACTCACCGGCCAGGCGGAACAGTGCGTCCTCAATGGTTTGTTCTGTCGTCTTTCCTACATTATTCCCGATCTTACGGTAAAAATCGTACAGGAAGTCTTCAAGTGTGATCGTAAGCTGCTTCATATGCGTCCCTCCTTATTGGTCATCCAAGTATATCACAGATTACCCTTGTAGTACAGCTACATGGACTATTTTTTCGTAAAAACTCCATATAATGACCGTACAGCGACAGGGACGGTGATGGAGTGTGAAGCTGAACGAAGCGGTCAGCCGGCGGCTGACAGAGCTGCTGGCGGAAAAGAACATGACGCAGTATCAGCTTTTCCTGAAAAGCGGTGTGCCGAAATCCACCATTGGCAATGTGGTCAACTGTGCCTATGATTCAGTGAAGTTGCGGGTGCTGCATGAGCTGTGCCAGGGGTTGGCCATAGGGCTGGACGAATTTTTTGCCTCGCCCCTGTTCCGCGAGGAGAATTTAGAACCATAAAAGCGCAAAAAGAACCGCCCGTGGGCGGTTCTTTTCTTTTTCGCAAAAAAATTTCAAATCCCCACTTGACAAACTCACACTAGTGAGTATAATTCACTAGTGACAAGAGAAACAAAGGAGCGAAGCCCATGAACAGCCAATATAAGAAAGGCGTGCTGGAGCTGTGCGTCCTGTCGATGCTGAAAAAGCGGGATTGCTACGGCTATGAGATCTCCGAATTTCTGTCCCAGCACATCGACATTGCGGACGGAACGGTGTACCCGCTGCTGCGGAAGCTGAAGGTCGACGGCCTGCTGACCACCTACCTGCAGGAGGAGAGCGGCGGCCCTCCCCGGAAATACTACAAGCTGACGGAGCTGGGCCGGGACGTGTACCGGATGGATCGTACAGAGTATCTGCGCTTCGCCCACGCGGTGGAGGATTTGCTGAAGGAGGATGAGACACATGACGAAAACTGAATTTCTGACGGAGCTGGCCCATGAGCTGGAAAAGCGCAATGTGGCCGACGCCGCCGATATCATGGAGGAATACGAGCAGCACTTTGCCTTCAAGCTGGCGGACGGCTACTCCCAGGAGGAGATCGCCGCCAAGCTGGGCGCGCCCGCGGCGCTGGCCGCCCAGTTCGAGACGGCGGAGACCCCAAACCGCCCCGGCGCGGGCAGCCGCGTGCTGACGCGGATCGGCCTGGGCCTGACGGAGCTGTTTGGCGGACTGCTGTTCCTGCTGCTGGCGGGGTGGGGCCTGGTGATGGCCGCGGCGGCGGTGGCCTGCGGCGCGGGCGCCGTGTGTCTGCTGGCAAAACTGGGGCTGTTCGGCCTGATTCCCGCCATGCCCTATGGCTGCGCGGTGCTGTTGGCGTTGACGCTGCTGGCGCTGGGCGTGCTGTTCGCCGTGGGCTGCGTGTGGTTCGCCGCCTTTCTGCGGCAGTTGGCGCGTGCCTTTGGCCGCTTCCGCTACAATACGCTGGCCCGCAGCAGGGGCTGTGCCGCGCTGCCGCCGCTGCCTGCCGCGCCGCAGTTCTCCGGCAAGAGCAAGCGCACCCTGCGCCGCGTGGCCCTGACTGCGCTGATCGGCTTCGCCGCCTGCTTCGTGCTGACGGTGATCGTCTCCATGATCACCGCCGGAGCCCTCCCGTTCTGGCACGTCTGGGGCTGGTTCGGCTATCAGGAATAAGGAAAAGAACCGCCCCGGCGGTTCTTTTTTGCTTATGTCTCCCACTTGAAACATCTGCTTTTCTTTTACCGGCACTTGTGGTATACTGCTATTTGTAAGACTATGCGCATAAGGGAGGTCGTTCCCATGACAGATACCATTGCCGCCATTGCCACGGCGCTGTCGCCCAGCGCCATCGGCATTCTGCGGCTCAGCGGCCCGGAGACCAAAAACGTGCTTGACGCGGTGTTTTTCCCGCTGAACGATAAGCCCATGTCCCAACAGGCGCCCCGTACCATGGTGCTGGGCCATCTGCTGGACGGCGAGGGCCGCGTGCTGGACAGCGCGCTGTGCGTGCTGTTCCCCGGTCCCGGCAGCTACACCGGCGAGGACTGCGCCGAGATCCATTGCCACGGCTCACCCATCGTACTGACCGAGGGGCTGAAGCTGCTGCTGAACCACGGGGCGCGGCAGGCCAGAGGCGGCGAATTCACCCAGCGGGCCTTTCTCAATGGCCGGATGGATCTGCTGCAGGCGGAGGCCGTGGTGGACATCATCGACGCGGAGACGGCCCAGGCCGCCCGCAATGCCGCCGGACAACTGGACGGCGTCCTGAGCCGCAGCGTCCAGGCGGTGTACGACACGCTGATGGACGTGACCAGCCGGTTTTACGCCATCGTGGACTATCCCGACGAGGATATCGAGGATCTGCAGCGTGAGCATCTGCTGGACGCCCTGCGCCAAAGCGAGAACAAGCTGACGGAGCTGCTGGCCACCTATTCCCGGGGACAACTGATGAAGCAGGGCGTGCCCACGGTACTGCTGGGCAAGCCCAATGTGGGCAAATCCTCGCTGCTGAACGCCCTGGTGGGCTATGACCGGGCCATCGTCACTGACGTGGCGGGCACCACCCGGGATACGGTGGAGGAGAAGCTGCTGCTGGGCCATGTGCTGCTGCGGCTGACGGATACGGCGGGCATCCGGGAAACGGGCGACGCCGTGGAGCAGTTGGGCGTAGCGCGCAGCCGCAAGGCTGCGGAACGGGCCTCGCTGGCGCTGCTGCTGCTGGACGGCGCCGCGCCGCTGGATGAGCAGGACGAGGCCGCCATGGCCGTGGCGGAGAAGGTACCCCATCTGCTGGTGGTGGTCAACAAGAGCGACCTGCCCCGGAAGCTGGATATCGGCGCGCTGGCCGATCGGTTCGACAATGTGCTGTCCGTCTCCGCCAAAACCGGCGAGGGCATGGCCGCCCTGTGCGAGGCCATCGGCGAGCAATTCCCTGCCGGAACGGAGACCCAGGGTGAGCTGCTGACCAACGCCCGCCAGGCCGACGCGGTGGGCCGGGCGCTGCACTGCGTGCAGAATGCCCGGGCGTCCCTGCGGATCGGCATGACGCCGGACGTGGTGCTGACAGACGCCGAGGGTGCGCTGGAGGCCCTGGGCGAATTGAACGGAAAACACATCCGGGAGGATCTGGTGGACACCATCTTTTCCCGGTTCTGCGTGGGAAAGTG
>CAKTZN010000044.1 GCA_934635545.1 uncultured Oscillospiraceae bacterium
CTCTATGACTCGCTGGTCATCATCGGCGGCGGCGTCATCGGCGTGGAGTTCGCCACCTTCTACCGCAATCTGGGCTGTGCCGTCACGCTGGTGGAGGGCATGGATCGTCTGCTGCCCAACATGGACCGCGAACTGGGCCAGAATCTCCAGCAGATCATGAAGAAGCAGGGTGTCGAAGTCCTGACCAACGCCATGGTGCAGTCGCTGGAGGAGACGGAGAACGGCCTGGCCGTCCATGTGGTGCAGAAGGGCGCGGAAAAGACCGTCACCGGTGAAAAGGTGCTGTGCGCCATTGGCCGCCGGGCCTACTGGGACGGTGTGTTCGCCGAGGGCATGAACCCGGAAGTCCGGGGCAGGAGCTTGCAGGTGGACGAGAATTTCCAGACCAGCATTCCCGGCGTGTACGCCATCGGCGATGCCTCCTCCGTGGTGGAGTTGGCCCATGTGGCCGCCGCCCAGGGTACCGCCTGCGTGGAGCGCATGTGCGGCGTTCAGGATCACATCGACCTGAACGTGATCCCGAGCTGCATTTACAGCGCGCCGGAGATCGCCGTAGTGGGCATTACCGAGGCCGAGGCCAAGGAGCAGGGCATCCCCGCCGTGGTGGGCAAATGCACCATGTTCGGCAACGCCCGCACCGTCATCGAGGATCCGGGCCGCTGCTTCATGAAGCTCGTGGCTCACGCCGAGACCCACGAGATCCTGGGTGCGTCCCTCATGTGCCAGCACGCCAGCGATATGATCAGCCAGATCAGTGCCGCCATGGTGAACCACCAGACGGCGGAGGAGCTGCGCCGCGTCATGCGGCCCCACCCCTCCTTCGAGGAGGCTATGACCGAGGCGCTGGACGCCCTGGTCGCCAAGCTGGGCTGACCGGAAAACCGCATAACGAGACTGTCAAAAAAGGGCACAGCCCTTTTTTGACAAGCTGAGGAGCGCCGCGGCATCGCCGCGGCGCTCCTTTGGCGTCCGGCGGCGCAGATGGAAGAAATCAGAAAATTTAAGGTAAAATTATGGCGCAGCCAACTCAATAAAGGCTTTCTTTTGCCGGGAAAATGTGGTACGCTGTAACGCAAGAAAAATACGAAAAACCAAGGAGGGATCACATGGAATATCGGGTGGAGCACGATTCCATGGGCCAGGTACAGGTTCCGGCGGATCGGTATTGGGGGGCGCAGACCCAGCGCTCACGGATGAATTTCCCCATCGGCGTGGGGATCGAGACCATGCCGGTGGAGATCATACACGCCTTCGGCGTACTGAAAAAGGCGGCGGCCATGGCCAACCACGCCCTGAAGCCGGAGAAGATGACGGCGGAGAAGTGTGACGCCATCTGCCGCGCCTGTGACGAGATCATGGCGGGCACGCTGGACAGCCACTTCCCCCTGGTGGTGTGGCAGACCGGCTCCGGCACCCAGTCCAACATGAACGCCAACGAGGTGGCGGCTAACCGGGGCAATGAGCTGGCGGGGAAGCCCCTGCTGCACCCCAACGACGACGTGAATATGTCCCAGTCCTCCAACGACACCTTCCCCACCGCCATGCACATCGCCGCCGTGCTGGCCATCGAGGATCATGTGATCCCGGCGGTGGACGCCCTGTGCGCCGCGCTGGCGCGGCTGGAGGAGGAGAACCGGGGCGTGGTGAAGACGGGCCGCACCCATCTGCAGGATGCCGTTCCCATCGCTTTTTCCCAGGAGATCTCCGGCTGGCGCGCCAGCCTGGCCCGGGATAAAGAGCTGCTGACGCTGGCGCTGCCGCCGCTGAAGGAGCTGGCTCTGGGCGGTACGGCGGTGGGCACCGGGCTGAACGCCCCTGCGGGCTTCGATGCGGCGGTAGCCGACACGGTGTCCCGGATCACCGGCAAAGCCTTCGTCACCGCCGCCAACAAGTTCCACGCCCTTACCAGCCGGGATGAGCTGGTGTTCGCCCACGGGGCGCTGAAGGCCCTGGCCTGCGACATGATGAAGATCGCCAACGACGTGCGATGGCTGGCCTCCGGCCCGCGCTGCGGCCTGGGGGAGATCCGTATCCCCGAAAATGAGCCCGGCTCCTCCATCATGCCCGGCAAGGTGAACCCCACCCAGTGCGAGGCCGTCACCATGGTGGCGGTGCAGGTGATGGGCAACGATACGGCGGTGGGCATCGCCGCGTCCCAGGGGAACTTTGAGCTGAACGTGTTTTTGCCGGTGTGCGCCTATAATTTCCTGCAATCGGCCCGGCTGCTGGCGGAGGCCATCGCCTCCTTCAATGACCGCTGCGCCGTGGGCATCACCGCCGACCGGGCGCGGATGGCGGAGAATCTGAACCGTTCGCTGATGCTGGTGACCGCGTTAAACCCCTTTATTGGGTACGAAAACGCCGCAAAAGTGGCCAAAAAGGCGTATCAGGAGGGCTGCTCCCTGCGGGATGCCTGCGTGGCGCTGGGTTTTCTGACCGCCGAAAAATTCGATGAAGTATTCCATCCCGAGCAGATGGTGTAAGGAGGAACGAACCATGGATTACGCAAAGGAATCCCTGCGGCTGCATGAGCAGTGGCAGGGCAAGATCGAAGTGACCGCCACCGTGCCGGTGAAGAACCGGGAGGATCTGTCCTTGGCCTATACCCCCGGCGTGGCCCAGCCCTGTCTGGAGATCCAGAAGGACATCAGCAAAAGCTATACCCTGACCCGGCGGCACAACCTGTGCGCCGTGATCACCGACGGCTCGGCGGTGCTGGGCCTGGGCGACATCGGCCCGGAGGCCGGCATGCCGGTGATGGAGGGCAAGTGCGTGCTGTTCAAGGCCTTCGGCGGGGTGGACGCCTTCCCCCTGTGCATCAAGACCCACGATGTGGACGAATTCGTCAACGCGGTGTATCTGATCTCCGGATCCTTCGGCGGCATCAATCTGGAGGACATCGCCGCGCCCCGCTGCTTCGAGATCGAGCGGAAGCTGAAGGAGAAGTGCGATATCCCCGTGTTCCACGACGACCAGCATGGCACCGCCGTCATCACGCTGGCGGGCCTGACCAACGCGCTGAAGGTGGTGGGCAAGCGGAAGGAGGACGTGAGGATCGTTACCTCCGGCGCGGGCGCCGCCGCTGTGTCCATTGTGAAGCTGCTGCTGGCGGCGGGCTTCCGGGATATCACCATGTGCGATCGCAGAGGCGCCATCTATCCGGGCCGCGAGGGCCTGAACTGGATCAAGGAGGAGATGGCCCAGGTGACGAACCTGGCGCGCCGCTCCGGCACGCTGGCGGAGATGCTGGTGGGCGCCGATGTGTTCATCGGTGTCAGCGCGCCCGGCATGGTCACCACGGAGATGGTGCGCACCATGGCGAAGGACGCCATCCTCTTCGCCTGCGCCAACCCCACGCCGGAGATCTTCCCCGACGACGCCAAGGCGGGCGGCGCCAAGGTGGTGGCCACCGGCCGCAGCGACTATCCCAACCAGATCAACAATGTACTGGCCTTCCCCGGCATCTTCCGGGGCGCCTTTGATGTGCGGGCCAGCGACATCAACGAGGAGATGAAGATGGCCGCCGCCCAGGCGCTGGCCGACCTCATTGCGCCGGAGGAGCTGACGGCGGACAACATCATCCCCGCCGCCTTCGATCCCCGTGTGGGCCCGGCGGTGGCTGCCGCCGTGGCAGAGGCTGCCCGGAAGAGCGGCGTGGCCCGGATATAGGATAAAAAGGACGCTCGTCCCCGGGACGAGCGTCCTTTTTATAAAGTTTTACATTTACAGCCCCGTGGGGTCATAGGTGCCGAAGCCCTCGCCCAGGATCTCGTGGGTGTCACAGACGATGATAAAGGCGTTGGGGTCGATGCGCTGCACCAACTTCTTCACCGGGATGATGTAGCCTCGGCTGAAGGCGCACATAATGACCTGTGCAGGCTTGTGGGCATAGGCTCCGGTGCCGTCCAGCAGCGTGACGCCCAGATCCAGCTCCAGAAGCTGCCGGGTGATCTCCTCGTGTTTCTGGCTGATAATGTAGGCCATTTTGGCGGCGTTGCCGCCATAGACCACCTTGTCCATCACGGTGGTGCAGATGTACAGCATGGCGATGCTGTACAGTGCCTGGGTCAACTGGCGGAAGGTCAGGGAATAGGTGACGATGACCACCAGGTCGATGGCCAGGCACAGCTTGCCGATGGGAAGCTGCTGCACCCTCAGCTTGACCAGCCGGGCCGCCAGCTCCGTGCCGCCGGTGGTGGCGCCCTGCCGCAGCATGAGGCCGAAGGCCGCGCCGCAGATGATGCCGCCGTATACGCAGGCCAGCACCGGCTCCAGCGGCTGGAAGCTGTGGATGGCGTTGATGCCGTCGATCATCAGTGAGCTGACCGCCATGGCGTACAGCGAGCTGAACAGCACGTTCTTTCCCAGCAGCTTCAGGCCCAGAACGAACAGCGGTACGTTCATCACCAGTGTCATCACGCCCACGGGGAGCCGCGGGAAAAAGACGTTCAGTACCTGGGCCACGCCGGTCAGTCCGCCGATGGACATATGACCGGGCACGCAGCACCAGCAGAAGCCCAGCGCGTACAGTGCGCAGCCAAAGGTGATGATCCCGTATTGCTTCAGTTTTTCCGCGATCCGCATATTACACCGCCTTATTGAATATTTTGTCTCCTATATCGTACCAGAAATTCCACAAAAAGCAACCGAAACAGGCAAAAAATCAGGGGGAAATGCACCGCGCTTACGGCAGCAGCCGCTCCCAGCGCAGGTCGCCCCAGGTGGAGGTGTCAAAGCTGTTGCGGATGGCCTGACACATGATCTCCAGCTTCTGGGTGATGTACGGCGACTGCATCAGGGCGCCGGCCAGATCCTCGTTGGCCATGACATACTCCATGATCCGGGCCCGGTCCTCCTTGGCGTTGGTGCGGGCATAGGCGTCCACAAAGTACACGTTCTGGGCGTCCATCTCGTAGTTGAAGGTCCAGCGGGACGGGTTGGGATCGGCGTCCTCCACATCCTCGTTATAGAAGAAGCCGTCGGGGTTGCAGACGGACCAGTTTCCCGGGTCGAAGGACACCCAGTCCCGATAGGAAATCACGCCCTCGGTGGCGTGCCAGATCTCGTGGCAGATGACCGATTCAAAGGTGCCCAGCGTCACGTCGATATAGATGTTCTGCCAGCCGTAGGTCTCATAGGTCAGGCCCACGGCGTTGACGTCGTTTTCAATGTGGCCCACCGGGATAAAGCGGACGCCGCCCTCGCCCATGGTGTTGCGCATCTGGCGGAAGAAGCCCTCCGGGTACAGGGCCAGTGCGCGATCCAGCGCCTCCAGCGTCCGGGCGATGGCGTAGGGCTCATCCTCCAGCGGCCACTGGTCGGTGGTGGTAACGACGGCGTCCCACACAGCCTCACACGCCTCCTGGCCCTGGGCCGACAGCAGGATGGTCACGCCGTAGCGCTCCTCCAGTTGGTCGGCATAGTCACGGGCCTCCTGCAGCGTGGCGGGCAGGGGCTGGCCGTTCAGGCTGTTCCAATAGACCTCCGTCAGCGCGGTGTCCACCGCCATGGGGTCATCCACCGCGATGCCATCGGACACCTGGGTGAAGGTCAACTGCGCCGGGTCGATGGCGGTCAGATGAAAGGCGCCATCACCGTAGACGCAGCCTACCAGTACCTCCTCCGGCAGCCATACGGCATTGCGCAGCGTGCCGCCCAACTGCTCCGCCTGCAGCAGGCAGGCGGAGATGCCGCTCTCCAACCGGTAGAGGGTAGTATCCTGAGCCACGCCCAGCAGATAGGCTGAGCCGGACACCGGCAGGATATCCGCCTCGGCAGCGTGCAGCAGCGCCGCGTCCGCCTGATAGTACTTGCCGCCGGAGGCGTACAGCACGTCATAGCCCATGGTCTCGTTGTTGAACCGCAGGAGCTCCGGGCCGTCGGCGCCGTAATAGGTGGCAAACCAGTCCTTTTGCAGCATGGTGTATGCGCCCGTCGTCGGATCCAGCACCGCCGTGCCGCTCTCCGTGCTGTAAGGGGACAGCAGACAGTGGAGAAACAGCGTATCGGAATCAGGATAGCGGCCCGCCACGTCCATAAAGCGCATGTCGGTCTCCAGCGTCACCCGCTCCGTCTGGCCGCCGTCCACGTCGGCACGGCACAGCACGTCGTCCTGCACGAAGTAGTAGCTGCTGCCGTCCAGCGAGAAGAAGCCGCCGGTCTGGTCAGAGGAGAAGGTGCCGATGTCCGCCAGGTCAGCCCCAACGAACTGCCAGGTGTTGGCCTCCCAGTTGAAGAGAACGGCGCGGCCATCGCTGAACTGCTGCTCCTGCAGCTCCCAGCAGCCCTCCAGCTCACGAGAGGTCACCGTCCGGTCTGCGGCAACGTCCACCACGGCCAGGGATGTGAGCTGCCGGTCATAGTCCACCCATCCGGCCAGCACCCGGCCGTCCCCCAGGGGAAGCAGCGTGGGCATGGCGGCAGATTGCACGCAGGAAAGGGTTTTGACAGGCTGGTCAAGCAGGGGCTTCTCCCCGCCGCAGCCCGCCAGCGTCAGCACCAGGCACAGCGCTGCCAGCAGCGCTGCACCGGTGGATACAAGTCGTTTTTGCATAAAATTGATCTCCCAAATAAGAAAAGCTACGCCGCACTGCTGTGCGGCGTAGCTGCTATTATAGGAGTTTTCCCGGGGCTTGTCAAGTCACCGCCGCCGGACGGGCGTGAAGGGCCTGTGCCTCCGCGGGATCGTGGGAGGCCATCACCAGCGTCCGGGTGCCTGCCGCGCGGTCGATGACGGCCAGACAGCGTGCCTTGGTCTCGTCGTCCAGACCCGTCAGGGCCTCGTCCAGCACCAGCACGTCGAAGGGGTGAGCCAGCGCACGGCCCAGGGCCGCGCGGCGCTTCATGCCGCCGCTGAGTGTCTCCGGCAGCGCGTCGAGGCTGTCGCCCAGCCCCAGCTCTGTCAGGATGCGGCGGGCGGTGGCCTCGTCGCTGAACAGGGCCGCGTTTTCCAACGTGGTCTTCCAGGGCAGCAGACGATCCTCCTGAAATACGGCGGAAAACCGGGTGCCCGCGGGGACGGAGACCGTCCCCTGCCGGGGCGCTTCCAGCCCCAGCAGCAGCCGCAGCACGGTGGTCTTTCCCTGGCCCGAGGGGCCAGTCAGGCAGACGCGGCTGCCCTGCGGGATCTCCAGCGAGAAGTCCCGCACCACCGGATCCTCCGCGCCGTAGCCGAAGGTCACATGGTCAAGTCGCAGCATGGCCGTCCTCCTTTCCCGTCAGATGCGCCGCAGCTCCCTGCAGCAGTGAGCTGCACAGCACGATCACCACCGTCAGGGCGAACACCTCGTCGTAGCTGACGCTGGCCTTGCTGCTCCACAGCAGGTCGCCCAGCGAGCCCTGGGTGCGGCAGATGACCTCGGCGGCGATGCCGGACTTCCAGGCAAAGCCCAGACCCGTGGCGATGGCCGCGGCGGCATAGGGACGAAGCTGGGGCAGGATGATGTGCCGCAGGGTATCCCGGCGGCACATGCCGAATACCAACGCCATCTCAGAGAGCTGGCGGTCGATGTGGCGCAGCCCCGCTTCCATGTTGCTCCACACGATGGGCAGCACCGTCAGAAACACGATGGTGCTGGGAATGTAGGCCCGGCTGACCCACAGGAACACCACGATAGTGAATACCGCCACCGGGATGGCCCGGATCAGCCGCAGCAGCGGCCCGGCCAGCCACCGGAAGGTCCGCCATCGGGCGGACGCGGCGGCGCACAGCGTGCCTGCCGCCACCGCCAGCGCGAATCCGGCGCAGATCCGCAGCAGCGACAGCCCCGTGGCCCGCCAGAAGCCCGCCTGCTCCATCAGCGCCAGCAGCGCCCGGAGGGTATCCACCGGCGTGGGCAGCGGCAGCAGCAGCGCCCGATTGGCGGCTGTGGCCGCCAACTGCCAGACCAGCAGCCAGAACAATACCGCTATGCTGTTTTTCAGCGCTTTACGCACCGTAATAGAAGTCGTCGCCCGGCATGGCGCCGCCCACGCTCTTGGGATCGGCGTCAAACATCACCTGCAGATAACCGCTGAGAGCGGACTTCATCTCCGCGCCGGTGACGAAGGTCAGACCGCAGGAGGGGATGGCCTTCTGCGCCAGCGCCGCCTTGGGGATCAGGCCGTACTGCTCACACAGGGCGGCGGTGCCCTCCACGTCGGACTGGGCCTTCTCGATGGAGGCGGCGTACTCCTGCAGGAACAGCGCCACCGCACCGGGGTTCTCCTGCAGGAATTCATTGCGAACGATGACGCAGCCCATCATCAACGTGCTGTTACCGCCGGACACCTTGTCCCACTCATCGGTCATGTTGAAGAGCGTCACGGCGTTCTCGTTCTGCATCAGGATGCTGGTGGCCACCGGCTGCGGGGCCATGATGACGGCCTCGGGATCGCTCTGCCACACGGTCAGCAGCTCACTGCCCTCGCCCACGAACTGGATGGTCACATCCTTGTCGGGATCAAGACCGTTGCCGGTCAGCACATAGCGGAGGATATACTCCGGATTGGCGCCCTGGCCGGGGGCGTAGATGGTCTTGCCCGCCAGATCGGCGACGCTGGCGACCTCCTGCCCGTTGCCCAGCAGAGACAGCACGCCCAGGGTGTTCACCGCCAGCACCGTCACGCCGCCGTTGGTCTTGTTGTAGAGGGTCGCCGCCAGATTGGTGGCCACGGCGGCGATGTCGGCGTCACCGTTGGAGATGGCGGCCACCACCTCGTCGTTGGCGCCAGGCATGGTGATGTGATAGGTGTTCTGCGTCTCGCCCGCGTCGGCGGCGGCCCACAGGTTCATGGCGCCGATGCCGGTGGGGCCGGACAGAACGTACAGGTTCACCTCCGCCGGGGCGGGGGTGTCGTCGGGCTGCTCCGGCTCGGTATTGGCCTGCGTGCCGCAGGCGGTCAGGCTCAGGGCCAGGGTCAGTGCCAGCAGCAGGCTGACAAGGGATTTGATAGATTTCATTGGATTACCTCGATTCTTTTTCCGTCACGAACGATCAGCTTTGCCTCCTCCAGTGCCTCCATGGCCCGGTACAGGCTGGTGCGGCCCACGGATAGGGTGGCCGCCAGCTTCGTCATGCTGAGCTTCTCTGGCAGGCGGCCCGCCTCATCGCAGTTGGCCCGCAGCCAGCGGTACAGCCGGTGCTGGGCGCTGTCCTGGGTGAAGATGGCGATCTTGCCGTTGAGGAACCGCACCCGGCCGGAGAGAAAGGCGATGTAGTTCACTGCCATCCGGGGACAGCGGGCGAACCACTGCCGCAGCAGCGCTTCCGGCAGCAGCAGTACCGTGCAGCCGGTCACCGCCTGGATGCGGGAGACATAGCCCTCGCCGCCGAACAGCGCCGCCGCGCCGAAGGTGTCGCCGGGGCCGAAGGCCGCCAGCACCGCCCGCTCCCGGGTGGGTGCCACCGCCTCTGCCCGGCCCTCCAGCACGATGCCAAGGGCCCGCTCCGCCGTGGCGGGATCGCAGATAGTCTCGCCCCGCGAGAAGCGCTCCGCTCCCAGGGCCAGCGCGTCGGAAAGAAGCTCCTCCGTACCCTGAAACAGAAAATGCTGCCGCAGAAGCGCCGCGTGATCGTTCATAGCGTACTCCTTAAAAATATGTTCCAAATGGAACGGTTTTGAACCAGTATACCCGGCGCGCTTCCGGTTGTCAAGGGGGAGAAAATGTGGTATGATGGCAAAAAAGAGAGAAGGAGCGTCCCCTTATGCGATTGATCTCATGGAACGTCAACGGCCTGCGCTCGTGCCTGGGCAAGGGCTTTCTGGATTTCTGCGCCTTTGCCGACGCGGACGTGATCTGCCTGCAGGAGACGAAGATGCGCCCGGAGCAGGCGGAATTCGACCTGCCGGGCTATCACCGGTTCTGGAACAGCGCCGACAAGGCGGGCTACTCCGGCACCGCCGTCTTTACCCGGCGAGAGCCGCTGGCCGTCACCTACGATTTTGGCCCGGATATCCACCGGCACGAGGGCCGGGTCATCACCGCCGAGTACGAGGATTTCTATCTGGTGTGCTGCTATACCCCCAACTCCAAGGATCAGCTCTCCCGGCTGGACTACCGCATGGAGTGGGAGGACGACATCTGGGAATACCTGATGGGGCTGGATGAAAAGAAGCCGGTGGTCTACTGCGGCGACCTGAACGTGGCCCATCAGGAGATCGACCTGAAGAACCCCAAGACCAACCGCATGAACCCCGGCTTCTCCGATGAGGAGCGGGCGAAAATGACGCAGCTTCTCGCCAGCGGCTTTGCCGACACCTTCCGCACATTGTACCCCGACCGTACCGGCGCCTATTCCTGGTGGAGCTATCGCTTCCACGCCCGCGAGAAGAACGCGGGGTGGCGCATCGACTACTTCATCGTGTCGGAGCGTCTGCTGCCCCGGGTGAAGAACGCCGATATCTGGCCGGAGATCACCGGCAGCGACCACTGCCCCGTGGTGCTGGAGCTGGACGAGGCATAAAAGAGAACAAAGAGAGAACGCCCCGGCCACAGGCCGGGGCGTTCTCTCTTTGTGATATGGATGTTGTTATTTTACAGGATGGAGAAGTTGACCACCAGGCCGGCGAACACGATGGAGACCATGCTCAGCAGCTTGATGAGGATGTTGATGGCGGGGCCGGAGGTGTCCTTGAAGGGATCGCCCACGGTGTCGCCCACGACGCCGGCCTTGTGGCAGTCGCTGCCCTTGCCGCCGAAGTTGCCCGCCTCGATGTACTTCTTGGCGTTGTCCCACGCGCCGCCGGCGTTGGCCATGTAGATGGCCATCAGGAAGCCGGTAACGGTGGCGCCGGCCAGCAGGCCCACAACGCCCTTATAGCCCAGGATCATACCCACCACGATGGGGGTGACCACGGCGATAACGGTGGGGACCACCATTTCCTTCAGGCTGGCGCGGGTGCACAGGTCGACGCAGCGCGCATAGTCGGGATCGGCCTTGCCGTCCATCAGACCGGTGATCTCCTTGAACTGGCGGCGAACCTCCATGACCACGCTCTGGGCGGCACGGCCCACGGAGTTCATGGTCAGCGCGGCGAACACGAAGGGCAGGCAGGCGCCGATGAACAGGCCCACCAGAACCAGGGGATTCATCAGGGAGAAATCGTTGAAGGTGACGTCAGCCGCGCCCACTTCCTTGACCTTCTCGATATAGGAGGCCATCAGAGCCAGGGCGGTCAGTGCGGCGGAGCCGATGGCGAAGCCCTTGCCGGTGGCGGCGGTGGTGTTGCCCAGGGAGTCCAGCGCGTCGGTGCGCTGACGGACCTCCGGCTCCAGACCGGCCATCTCGGCGATACCGCCGGCGTTGTCGGCCACGGGGCCGTAGGCGTCGGTGGCCAGGGTGATGCCCAGGGTGCTCAGCATGCCGACGGCAGCCAGAGCGATGCCGTACAGGCCCATGCTGGCGTTGGCGCCGCCGCCGGACAGGAAGAAGGCCAGCAGGATGCAGACGGCCACGATGATGATGGGCAGAGCGGTGGACAGCATGCCCAGGCCCAGACCGCCGATGATGATGGTGGCGGAGCCGGTCTGGCTCTTGCTGCTCAGCTCCTGGGTGGGCTTATAGGTGTCGGAGGTGTAGTACTCGGTGGCCTTGCCGATCAGCACGCCGGCCACCAGGCCGGACAGAATGGCCACATACAGGCCCCAGTGCTCGATGCCCAGCAGCTTCCACACCAGGAAGAAGGAGACGATGGCGATCAGAACGGCGGCCAGGTTGGTGC
>CAKTZN010000045.1 GCA_934635545.1 uncultured Oscillospiraceae bacterium
GCGCCACCGTGGCGGAGTGTGAGACCAACTACCGTCAGATGCTGCTGAATTCCGGCCTGATCAAGCCCGAGGACAGCACCCTGCCGGAGGATCAACTGGCGCTGACCGGCACCCACACCGGAACCATCACCGATATCCGCAGCGCTGTCATGGACGGCAACACCGTGTACTATCTGTGCATCGACGGCGCGTGGTACACCGGAAAGGCCGTGGACACGCCGGAGCTGATCCTGCTGAACACAGGCGATGTGGTGACGGTGCGCTGCTACGCGGCAGCCGGCGGGATCGCCCAGCCCATTTACAGCCTGGAGCGCGGCGCCGCCCCGGCGCAGGCCGCCCCCGACGACCTGCCCCAGCCGGATGAAACCGCCGACACCCCCGCCGCATGACCCAACACATACGCAAAAACACCACCCGGAAGGTAGCACCTCATAAGACAGGTTTCACATTTTAAGAGAGAACAGCGTGGCGGAAGTCACGCTGTTCTGTTTTTTGCTGCGTGGTTGACCATCTCGGAAAGAATGCTCTGGGGCAGGAAGCCGATACAGGCAAGGCTGATATTCACATCCTGCACACGATGTCCGCTGCTCTTGTCGGGCGCACAGACATACACCTTGTTCACAAGATCGTGCAGCACAGCGGGTGTCAACTCCTGTAAGTCGGGGTATTTCTTCGCCCGGAGAATGAACTGTTCGATGCTATCGGCTTCGTCCTCCTGCCGGGCAATTTCCTGCTCCAAGAGCTGCATTTTCTCCGCCAGCTCCGCTTGCTCATCTTCATAATCAGCAGACAGCTTTTCAAATCGGCTGTCATTGATTTTGCCGGAGATATTGTCCTCATAGAGCCGCTTGAACAGGCGGTCCAGTTCTTCCATCCTGCGCTGCGCCTGCGTGAGCTGTCTGCGTTTTGCGGCAAGCTCTTTCTTGAAGTCCTCCTTGCGTTTTGCACCCAGCTTGTCGCGGAACAGGTCTTCACAATCGGAAATATACCAAAGCAGGATTTGTAGAAATCTCAGCACACCCTTTTCCAGAACAACCGCACGGATGAAGTGCGTTCCGCACACGTCTTTTCCCTCCTTGCGGGAGGTGGAGCAGACGAAATGATCCTGCCGTTCTTCAAAGTTCTGCGTGGTGCAGTAGTACAGCTTTTCTCCGCAGTCGGCACAATGGGCAACACCAGAAAAGAGATTGCTCTTGCCTGTTCTTGCCGGTCTGCGCTTGTTGCGGCGAAGTTCCTGCACCCGCTGGAAGGTGTCTTCATCCACAATGGCTTCGTGAGTGTTACGGAATATCTTCCATTGTTCCGGTGGGTTCTCGATGGTCTTCTTGATTTTGTAGGACTGCCGGTGCGTTTTGAAGTTCACGGTATGCCCGCAATATTCCATCCGTTCCAGAATGCCTGATATTGTGCTGCCGTTCCAGTTGTAAGGATTGTCGGGCAAAGCACAACGCACTTTCCGTTTCTGCCTGTCCTGATAAACGGTAGGCGTCAGTACATGATCCTCTTTCAGCATCCGGGCGATCTGTGTCGGACCGTTTCCGTCCATACAGAGAGAAAAGATCCGCTTGACCACCTGTGCCGCTTCCGGATCAACGAGCCAATGCTCCGAGTTATCCGGGTCTTTGACGTAGCCATACGGCGGAATCGTGGCCAGATGTTCGCCGGATTCGCCCTTGAGTCGGAGTGAAGATCGTACTTTTTTGCTGCCATCCCGGACATAGTATTCGTTGATGATATTGACGAACGGGACGAACTCATTGTCCTGCTGGTTGGCGCTGTCCACACCGCTGTTGACGGCGATGAACCGGACGTTATTCTGAGGGAATGTAATCTCGGTATACATTCCGACTTCCAGATAATTACGACCGATGCGGCTCATGTCCTTCGTGATGACCGTGCCGATTTTTCCTTCATCCACCAAAGACATCATGCGCTGCCAATCCGGTCTTTGGAAGTTCGCACCGGTGTAACCGTCATCCACAAAGAACTCCGTGTTCCGGAAGCCATGTTCCTTTGCGTACCGGCTAAGGTAGGCTTTTTGATTCACAATGCTGTTGCTGTCGCCCTGTGATTCATCATCACGGGAAAGGCGGCAATACAGCGCGGTAATTTTGTCAGACTGCTTCATCGTAGATTCCTCCATCATCTGCGGGCAGTCTGCCATGACAAGGTTGCTGTTGGTCATAATCACACACCCCTTTCGGAGTCGATCAGCTTCACTGCCTTTTCAGAAAGTGCGTGTCTTCCGTCAAAGCCGGCCGTGAAGCGGTAGGTGATATTTCCTTCTTTTAGGCGTACCGTGATTTGCGGCAATTCTTGCCAGAGAGGAACAGGGACGCTGCGGCTGCCGTCCGATTCCACTTGGACGCTGCGATTTTTATGATCCATTTGTACCTTCCTTCTCATTCAGATTTTCCGGGCAATGCCGCATGAATCTCCCGGAGAAAAGTGTGTGATACAGACCTTGTGCTATCAAGTATATCACGGCAATTTCCGGGATTCCACTGGGCAATGTGCTGGGATTCATAGGCGAATTACAGGCAGTTCGCCGGGTAGCACAGCCGCCCGTGCCAGTCAAGGAATCGGCTTCGCCTCGCCACGCGTCCTTGACAGTCCCGTTCGGCTGTGCAAGCCGGTAATCAAGACGGCGATGCCGCCTTTTTCCAACAGACATTGGCAAGCTGAAATTGTGTGTTTTATCCCTCCCTCCTGCTGATGCGGAGGGTAACGGAGGACAACAAAAAGAGCCGCATGACGATATGAAAAAATCTTCCCATACCAACAGAACAGACGCCCGCACAGGGCTTCTGTTCATGCGGCATTAGGAAGACATCACTTCGTCAGCGGCTCCACAGCACAGCTATATTATCTATTTACTGGCAGTATATCAGAAACATACGTTCGAGTCAATAGCTTTGATGAAAAAGTCTGGATTACTAACGGATTTTTTAGAGAGCTGTAATGTGCTTGCCTTTGACAGCTTTAATGTTCCTTGAAGAAAACAGCGTAACATGGTAGAATATACGCAGGAAAGAAAATCCAAATTTTGAAGGATGCGTGATAAATTTGCGTATGATAGAAATACGAAAGAAAAGGGCGGATGCCACCCGAATATGCCGGAGAAAGGATGTGATGTAAATACAACAAGAAAGGACTTTCATTATGAAGAAGATTCCAGACCCTAATGCGGTCTTCCCCAATGAGTATAAAACCTCCTGCTTTATCAAAAATGTGATCACCGCACCCAACATTTCTGTGGGCGATTATACCTACTACGATGATACGGTTGATCCGGCAGGATTTGAAAAGAATAATGTGCTGTTCAACTATCCGGAGTTCGGAGACCATCTCGCGATCGGAAAGTTCTGCCAGATTGCTTCCGGAACCAAGTTCATCATGGGCCCTGCAAATCATCGCATCAGCAGTGCAACAACTTATCCCTTCAATGTGTTTGGCGGCGCATGGACAGAGAACACGCCGCCCCACATGGAACAGCTTCCACGCAAGGGCGATACCATAATCGGGAATGATGTGTGGATCGGGCGAGAGAGCGTCATCATGCCCGGCGTGAAGATCGGTGACGGCGCGATTGTTGCGGCATATTCCGTGGTAGTCAAGGATATTCCTGCCTACGCTGTTTTCGGAGGAAACCCTGCAAAATTCATTAAGGAGCGTTTTGACGAAGAGCTGAAAAATCTACTTCTCCGCTATCAATGGTGGAACTTGGAGCCTGAACAACTGGTAGAGATTTTGCCGGTACTTTGTGACCCTGATTTCGTAAAATTGAAGCGTTTTCTGCAAGAGCAGCTAAAAGAGCAGTCAGGAAAGTAATTTGACAAGTTCAGATTAGCATGACAGTAATCTGCCGAAAACGAATGCGATTTGAGAGAACAGCAAGCACAGCAAGTGTAGATACACTTGCGAAAAACGGTGTGGGCGAACCGGGATTTCCTTGCAGAATCGCAAGCAAATCCGGTGAGTACCCACACCGAAAAAACAGAGCGTTCCGGCTAACCGCCGAAACGCCCTGTTTTTATTTTTGGGATAGTCCCAAACCCTTAGAGAAGAGCAGACAGAAATGATTTACCCATTGTGAAACCGGTTTTGTTTTGCTACAATGGATTCAAACGGGAATCAAGCGGAGGTGAAGATTATGCCGCTCCAAATCGTGAGAAACGACATCACAAAAATGAAGGTTGACGCCATCGTCAACGCTGCCAACGAGTCGCTGCTGGGTGGCGGCGGTGTGGACGGCTGCATTCATCGCGCTGCAGGACCGGAGCTGCTGGCAGAATGCGAAATGCTCCACGGCTGCGAAACCGGGAGCGCAAAAATCACGAAGGGCTATAAGCTGCCCTGCAAATATGTCATTCACGCAGTCGGTCCGCGCTGGTACGACGGAAGGCACGGGGAACGCGAACTGCTGATCTCCTGTTATCAGACTTCACTCATGCTGGCGAAGGAATACGGCTGCGAATCGGTTGCGTTTCCCCTGATTTCCTCCGGCATTTTCGGCTATCCGAAGGATCAGGCTCTCAAAGTTGCGATTGACACCATCAGTAGCTTCCTTCTTGAAAATGAAATGACGGTGTACATCGTCATTTTCGACCGCAAAGCCTTTCAGATCAGCGGCAAGCTGTTTGCTGATATTGCAGCGTACATAGATGACCGCTATGTGGACGAGCATACCGATCGTCGTTCCGAGCGTTTGCGCAGAATGAGCGCCTTCCGGATGGAAGAGCTGATGCCTTGCGAGTCATCCGTTTGTGAAGACACAATCGAACAGCTCATACCTCCCGTCTCTGCGACAGTTGCTCCTAAAATGGCAGCAACCCTTGATGACGCACTGGGACAGATCGACGAGAGCTTTTCCGAGATGCTTCTGCGGAAGATTGATGAATGCGGTATAACGGATGCGCAGTGCTATAAGAAGGCGAATATCGACCGGAAGCTCTTCTCGAAGATCCGCACGGACAAATCCTATAAGCCTTCCAAGCCCACGGTCGTTGCGTTTGCCATTGCCCTTGAGCTGCCGCTTGCGGAAATGAAGGATATGCTCATGAAGGCTGGCTTTGCGCTCTCTCACTCCAACAAGTTTGACATCATCGTGGAGTATTTCGTGGAGCGTGGGAATTATAACGTCTTTGAGATCAACGAGGCTCTGTTTGCCTTTGACCAGAGCTTGATCGGTGCATAAAAATGTCGCTTGAAAAGCGACCACTGCCCTCCTGTGATTTGCTACCATAGAGATAACAAATCACAGGAGGGTATTTTATGAAGCATACAACAGAATTGGTTTTCATTCTCGACCGCAGCGGCTCCATGTCGGGGCTGGAGGCGGACGCCATCGGCGGCTTCAACTCCATGATCGCCAAGCAGAAGAAGGAAACGGGCGAGGAGCTGGTCTCCACCGTACTTTTTAACAACGAGAGCGTGGTCATCCACGACCGTTTGCCCCTGGAGAAAGTGCCGCCCATGACCGATAAGGAGTATTTCACCTGTGGCTGCACGGCGCTGCTGGACGCCGTGGGCGGGGCCATCCATCACATCGGCAACATTCACAAGTACGCCCGTCGCGAGGACGTGCCGGAAAAAACGATGTTCATCATCACCACCGACGGTTACGAGAACGCCAGCCGCCGCTACGACTACGAGACGGTGCGGAGCATGATCCAGCGGCAGAAGGAGAAGTACGGCTGGGAGTTTCTCTTTCTGGGTGCTAACATTGACGCGGCAAAAGAGGCGGCACGCTTTGGCATTGGCGCTGATCGTGCAGTGAACTACAAATGTGACAAAGCTGGAACGGCTCTGAACTACGAGGTCATCAGCGAGGCGGTGTGCAGCGTCCGCGCTGCCAGACCCATCAGTGCCGACTGGAAGCGCCGTATTGACGAAGACGTTCAGAAGCGTGGGAGATGATAAAATGTACGGGGCAATTTTAGGTGACATCGTGGGCAGTCCCTACGAGTTTAACTGCAACAACTACAAGGCCAAGGACTTTCCGTTATTCAGCCGGCGTTCCGATTTCACCGATGATACAGTGATGACGTTGGCCGTGGCAAAGGCCCTTCTGGATACCCGTGGGCAGAAGGATGCTGCCATCAAAGCGGCGCTGGTACGGGAGATGCAGCGGTTGGGCCGCGCCTATCCCGACAGGGGCTACGGTGCGCGGTTTATCCATTGGTTGCACGCGGATGCTCCGCAGCCCTACCACAGCTACGGCAACGGCAGCGCCATGCGGGTTTCTCCCGCGGCGTGGCTGGCGGAGGACATGGAGGAGGCGCTGCATCTGGCGCAGCTCACCGCTGAGGTGACGCATGATCATCCAGAGGGCATCAAGGGCGCGCAGGCTGTCGCTGCGGCGATCTTCCTCGCCCGCACCGGCCAAAACAAGGCGGAGATCAAAGCGTATGTGGAGCGCGAGTTTGGTTATGATCTTAGCCGCGCCTGCGATGAGATCCGACCGACCTATCACCATGTGGAGAGCTGTCAGGAGACTGTGCCGCAAGCTATCACTGCGTTTTTGGAAAGCACGGATTTTGAGGATGCTCTCCGCACGGCTGTATCCCTCGGCGGTGACAGCGACACGCTGGCTGCTATCACCGGCAGCATCGCCGAGGTGTTCTATGGCGTGCCGGAAGATCTGAAACAAGAGTGCCGCAAACGGCTGACACCGGAGTTGGTAGAGATCCTGCAAAAGCATGAAAATGTGCTTTTACAGCGGTAAAAACTATGATAAACTGTAGATATAAAGAGAAAAAGGAAGGCGCTGTTGTGGCAATTTTGAACTTTTCCGATGTGTTGAAGAAAGTAGGACTTGACCCGAAAGAGGTCAAGCTGATACGCCATGCATTGTCTGATGAACGCTTCAGGGAATGCTACAAGGCTGGTATGGCGCACGAATACACACAGCATCAAAAAGCAGGTTTCAGCAAAGGGTATTCCTACTGGATCACTTTTATCAGCGACGGCGGTACATACGCGAGACTGCATTCCTGCTACCGTGTCAATGGCTTCGTACCGGATGCACCGGATGTATGTCCCACCGGATTGCCTGACTGCGAGGCAAAAGAATACCGCGGCGAAATGGCCTTTTTTGATCTGGAACCGGTGGATTTGCTGAAAGACTATGAAGGAAAGCTGGTCATTGACTGGGGCGGATCGGCTCGAATGTGGCATCAGAAGGCCACGACCGAAAAGCCCATCGTAGCAATTGAGTCGAAAAATCAAAAGCCGTTTGTGGGCTTTGAACAACTCATTCTGCCTTTTGATGAGCTGAAAGAAGTAATCGAAAATGATACGGACTATGAATTGTGGCACGCAGCCATGTCTTCAGTCAACGCAGTCTATCTGATCGTGGATACCAAGACAGGGAATCGATATGTCGGATCGACGTATGGTTACGACGGACTTCTGGGGCGCTGGTCTGTCTATGTGTCCACAGGTGGTCACGGAAATAACAAGGGCATGATCAGCCATTTGAAATCTACGGGTCATAGCTGTCACGATTTGCAGTTTTCTGTTCTGCAGGTCTTGTCAAAATCGCTTCCGGATCATCAAATCATAGATGCGGAAACACTCTGGAAGAAAAAACTGCTGACCTACGAACCGTTTGGCATGAACCAAAACTAAGCGTTTTGCGATATTTTCCGGATGATACAGCAACTCTCTAATGGAGTGACAAATCCTATCAAGCGTCCTATAAAAACACTGTGTAGGGGCAAAATCAGCCTAAATCGACCTTACAACCGACGAAAATCGAAGGGGTATGTACCGTTAAGGCACATACCCCTTTTTCAGCAACCCTTGTCCGGCAACTGCCATAGTATTTGTTTCTCAAAACCTGTTTTATGGACAGCTACCCGATGGGTGGTGTTTTTCGCATCTTATTTCGTCTTTTTCGCCCGCTGCTTGGCAAAGGCGGCCTTCTTCTTGGGGGACATCTTCCCCTTCTGGCCGTCGGTGCGGCGGCCCCGGTGAACGGTGCCCTCCGGCTTAGGGGGACGGCCGTCCTTTTTCTTTTTGGGCGGCTGCTGCCGCTCCTCCGGCTTCAGGCCGAAGTACTTCTCCCCCTTCACCGGGCGGATGAGGCAGTCCGGTGTAAAGCCGATGAGGTCGGTGCGCTCCGTTTTCTCCAGCGCCTCGATCACCAGCGCGCGCCTGTCGCCCCGGCCCCACTGCAGCAGCGCCCTTTGCAGCGCCTTGTCATGGGGATCCCGGGCCACATACACCGGCTTCATGGTGCGGGGATCGATGCCGGTGTAGTACATGCAGGTGGACATGGTGCCCGGCGTGGGATAGAAGTCCTGCACCTGCTCCGGCTGGTGGCCGGTGCGCTTGAGGAACACCGCCAGCTCCACCGCGTCGTTCAGCGTGCAGCCGGGGTGCGAGGACATGAGATACGGCACCAGATACTGCTCCCGCCCGTCGGACTCGTTCAGCTTCTGATACTGCCGCCAGAACTTCAGGAACACGTCGAAATGGGGCTTGCCCATATAGTCCAGCACGCTGCTGACGCAGTGCTCCGGCGCCACCTTCAACTGGCCGCTGACGTGATAGTCCACCAACTCCTTGAAGAAGTCCTTGTTCTTGTCCTGCAGCATATAGTCATACCGCACGCCGCTGCGGACGAACACCTTCTTGATGCCGGGGATCTTCCGCATCCGCTGCAAAAGCTCCGTATACTCGCTGTGATCGGCGTCCAGATTCTTACAGGGCTCCGGCGCCAGACAGGACTTGCCCTTGCACATGCCGTGCTCCTTCTGCTGGCGGCAGGAGGTGTGGCGGAAGTTGGCGCTGGGGCCGCCCACATCGTGGATGTAGCCCTTGAATTTGGGGTCGTGGGTCAGCAGCTCCGCCTCGGCCAGCACCGATTCGATGCTGCGGGAGGTGACCATCCGCCCCTGATGGAAGGCCAGCGCGCAGAAATTGCACCCGCCGAAGCAGCCCCGGTTGTGGCAGATGGAGAACCGCACCTCCTCGATGGCGGGGATGCCCTCGGTGTACATGGGATGCACCTCGCGGGTGAAGGGCAGGTCATAGAGCCTGTCCAGCGCCTGGCGGTTCAGGGGACGCTGGGGCGGATTCACCAGCAGCCACCGGCCCTGACACTGCTGCAAAATGGCCTTGCCCCGGATGGGGTCGTGCTCATCATACTGCACCTTGGTGGCCTGGGCATAGGCGGTCTTGTCGTCCCGCACCTCCTCGAAGGAGGGGCACGTCACCTCGTGATACCGGCACACCGCCGGGTCGGTGCCGATGCAGGCGGTGCCGCGGACATCGGTGATGTCGCCCACCGGCGTTTTCGCCGCCAGACGGCGGGCGATCTCCACCGTGGCGCTCTCCCCCATGCCGTACACCAGCAGGTCGGCAGGGGCATCAAACAGGATGGGACGGCGCACCTTGTCGTCCCAGTAGTCATAGTGGGCAAACCGCCGCAGCGACGCCTCCAATCCGCCGATGACGATGGGGGTGTCGGGGAAGGCCTCCCTGGCCCGGTTGGCGTACACGATGGTGGGCCGGTCGGGCCGGAAGCCCAGCTTGCCGCCGGGGCTGTATAAGTCCTGCGTCCGCCGCCGCTTGGCCACCGTATAGTGGGCCACCATGGAGTCCAGATTGCCGCCGCCGATCAGCACGCCGTACCGGGGCTTGCCCATGGCGCGGAAGGCCTCGGCGTCGTGCCAGTCCGGCTGGGCCAGCACCGCCACACGGTAGCCCTCGCCCTCCAGCAGCCGGGCAATGATGGCGCTGCCGAAGCTGGGATGATCGATATAGCCGTCCGCCGTCACCACCAGAAAGTCATAGTAGTACCAGCCCCGGTCGATCATCTCGTCCCGGCTCACCGGCAAAAATTCCGTTCCCTTTACCATACGATCTCCCGCGGCTCATAGCCGATATACTTCTCCATCACGTCGCCCTCCAGGGGATAGAAGCCGTAATGGGCGAAAAAGCCTCTCGTCTGCTCATCCACGCACCGCAGCCGCAGCCGGTCGATGCCCCGCTCCCGATAGAACTGCACCGCCTGACCCAGGGGCGGGATGCCGTAGTTGCGGCCCCGCATGGTGGGCTCCAGATAGTAATAGCCAATCCAGCCCGCGTCGCTGGCCCTGTCCGGCAGCAGCGTCACCGCGCCCACCGGCTCGTTTTCAAACCACACGGCGATGCGCTTGCCCTCCGCCGGAACGCCGAAGCGCGCCGCCGTGGCCTCGTCCATGTCCCTATAGTACTGGCCGCCGCTCATCATCCGCTTGTCCCGCCACCACGTCTGCTTGGCGAAGGTGGAAAGCCCCGCCTCCACCTGATGGCTGTTGTCGTTCATGTACACCACCCGGATGTCGTCGCCATCGATCTCCAGCAGCGACACGGCGGTGTTGTCGCCGTGGGGCGTCTCCCCCACCTGGGAGAGGGGCAGGCCGTTCAGCGTGCCCAGCACCATCCGCATGGCCGCGCCGTGGCTGAATATGGCGATGGTCTTGCCGTCGTTCTCCGCCGCCGCGCGCTTCAATGCGGGGATGTAGCGATCCAGCACCTGCTGGGCCGTCTCGCTGCCCTCCACATGGAACTTGTCCAACTGGCGGTTGAAGTAAAACATCTGCTCCTCATAGGCGGTGTTCAGCTCCTGCCAGGGACGTCCCTCCCAGCAGCCCATGTGGATCTCCCGGAAGGCGGGCTCCAGATGGAGCTCCAGCCCCTTGGGCTCGTACACCGCGCGGGCGGTAGTGCGGGCCCGGAACAGGTCGCTGCTGTACACCGCGTCGATGTGCACATCGTCAAACCGCTTCTTCAGCACATGGAGCTGCTGATAGCCCCGGTCGGTGATCAGGCCGTTATACTGGCCGTGGGCAATGCGGTAGAGGTTGCCCTCCGCCTCGGCATGCCGCACAAGATAAACCGTTGTCACAGTACGTTCACCCACGCTTTCATCTCCTGAATGGCGGCGTCCACGTCGCCGCCGTACTGCAGATCATAGTCCACCACCATGGCCCCGTGGCCCAGGTCGTCAAAGGCGGGCAGGGCGTTCTGTCCGTCGCAGCAGGGCAGCAACAGGAAGGCACCGCCCGCCCGCTTCCGCACCTCCTTCACGTCCAGGCTGTACCCGGTCTCCACCACCAGGGCCGCGCCCTTCCGGGCCATCTGCTGGGCCACGGCGGCGTACAGGGGCCGGTCGCCGGCGATGAGGTTCTGCACCTCACCGGAGCTCTCGTTGGCGGTGCGCACCACGGCAAAGACGGCCTTGTCCGTATCCTGGGGCACACAGTCGCCGCCCACATAGGGCATCACCGTAAAGCCGTCGCCCGCCATGGGGCTTGACAGCCACAGCTCAGGCCGGGTGGTGCGGCAGTCCACGATGGCGTACAGCCCGCGGGCCGACGCCGCGCCGGTGAGATTGCTCAGCACGTCCGCGCCCATCATGCCATAGCGCAGATAGTGCTCGGCGCTGATGACCACGGCGGGCAGCTTGCCCTGGGCCGCGTCCAT
>CAKTZN010000046.1 GCA_934635545.1 uncultured Oscillospiraceae bacterium
GAGCGGAAGGGAGCCTTTCGATCATGAGCCATACAACAAAGCCTGCCGCATACTATCATCTGCCCGGCCTGTTCGAGTTTTACGAGCTGTACCGGCTGTTTCTGCCGCTGTTCCGCCGCCATCGGGAATACTTCTATGACTGGTGCGAGATCGGCTCACTGTACGGCGCGCCGGAGGACTGCCTCTGGGGCGGCGGCCGCGTGGGGGAGGGGGACTGCGATCCCCGCGAGGTGCTGGCCCTGACGCGGGAATACGGGATATCCGCCCGGCTGACCTTCAGCAATTCCCTGCTGCGCGAAGAGCATCTGACCGACCCAAAATGCAACGCACTGTGCCGCCTGTTTGCCGGGAGCCAAGGCCCGCGGAACGGCGTCATCGTCCACTCGGAACTGCTGCTGGACTACCTGAAGCGGACGTATCCCCAGCTTTACTTCGTCTCCTCCACCACCAAGGTGCTGACGGACTTCCGGGACTTCCAGCGGGAGGCGGAACGACCGGACTTCCGCTATATCGTGCCGGATTTCCGCCTGAATAAGGCGTTTGACAAGCTGAACACCTTGCCGGAGCGCTTGCGGGAGAAGGTGGAATTCCTTTGCAACGAGTGCTGCTTCTTTGGCTGCCGGGACAGAAGAGCCTGCTATGAGGCGGTCAGCCGGAAGAACCTGGGGGAGGACGGCCCGGAGCACCGCTGCGCCGCGCCGGACGCCGCCGGAGGGTACCGCTTTTCAAAAGCCATGCGCAATCCCGGCTTTATCGGCGTGGAGGATATCCGGAACGTCTATCTGCCCATGGGCTTTTCCCAGTTCAAGCTTGAGGGCCGGGGCCTTGGCAGCGCGCTGATCCTGGAATTCCTGCTGTACTACATGACGAAGCCGGAGTACCACCTGCCGGTGCGCGAGGCCATCTATCTGGACAACACGCTGGATCTGTTTTAGCCGCCGTGCTGGCAATTTCCCGGCATCTGTGGTAAAATAGACCCGATACATCGCATTCTACCGGACGCCCCGCGGCGTCCTTTTCAAGGAAAGGAAATCATATGGATATCATTCAGACCCTGGCACAGGAGCTTGACAAGAACCCCCAGCATGTGGAAAACGTGGTCCGCCTGCTGGACGAGGGCAACACCATCCCCTTCATCGCCCGCTACCGCAAGGAGCTCCACGGTGCCATGGACGACACCGCCCTGCGCACCCTGGAGGAACGGCTCCAGTACCTGCGGAATCTGGCCGACCGCCGCGAGGCGGTGAAGAAGGCCATTGAGGAGCAGGGCAAGCTGACGGCGGAGCTGTCCGCCGCCATCGACAGCGCCGGAACGCTGGCGGAGGTGGAGGACCTGTACCGCCCCTATAAGCAGAAGCGCCGCACCCGCGCCACGGCGGCACGGGAGAAGGGCCTGGAGCCCCTGGCCCAGCTCCTGCTGGCCCAGGAGAAGTCCTGCCCCGCGCCGGAGGACGCAGCACAGGACTACATCGACCCGGAGAAGGGCGTGGAGACCGTGGCCGACGCCCTGCAGGGCGCCAACGACATCGTGGCCGAGCTGCTGTCCGACGACGCGGAGATCCGCAAGGCCCTGCGGGGCCTGCTGACGCGGCAGGGCCATCTCCGCAGTCTGGCCGCCACGGAGGAGGACACCGTCTACCGGCTGTACTACGACTTCGACCAGCCGCTTTCCAAGCTGGCGGGGCACCAGATCCTGGCCATCAACCGGGGCGAGAAGGAGGGCGTCCTCTCCGTCACTGTGCTGCTGGACCGGGACGCGGCGCTGCCGCTGCTGCGCCGCGCCGTGGTGAAGCCCGGCTCACCCGCCATGGAGTTCATCAAGGCCGCCTGCGAGGATGCCTATGACCGGCTCATCTACCCCTCGCTGGAGCGGGAGGCCCGCAATACCCTGACGGACGCCGCCAACGAGGGCGCCATCGGCCAGTTCGCCCTGAACCTGAAGCCCCTGCTGATGCAGCCGCCGGTGAAGGGCAAGGTCACTATGGGCCTTGACCCCGGCTACCGCATGGGCTGCAAGGTGGCGGTGGTGGACGGCACCGGCAAGGTGCTGGATACCGCCGTGGTGTATCCCACCTACGGCCAGCGGCAGAAGGAGGAAGCCATCACGACCTTGGCTAGGCTGATCCGGAAGCACGGCGTGGCGCACATCGCCATCGGCAACGGCACCGCCAGCCGCGAGACGGAGCAGATGGCGGTGGAGCTGATCCGCCGGGTGAACGAGACCGGCGCCCACGTCAGCTATATGATCGTGTCCGAGGCGGGCGCGTCTGTGTACTCCGCCAGCAAGCTGGCCGCCGAGGAGTTCCCCCAGTACGACGTGAACCTCCGCAGCGCCGTGTCCATCGCCCGGCGCTTGCAGGATCCCCTGGCGGAGCTGGTGAAGATCGACCCCAAGGCCATCGGCGTGGGCCAGTATCAGCACGATATGCCCGCCAGGCAGTTGGACGAGGCCCTCAGCGGTGTGGTGGAGGACTGCGTCAACGCTGTGGGCGTGGATATCAACACGGCGTCGCCGTCCCTTCTGCAGCGGGTGGCGGGCCTGAACGGCACCACAGCGAAAAACGTGGTGGCCTATCGGGAGGAGAACGGCGCGTTTACCTCCCGCGCCCAGATCAAGAAGGTGCCCAAGCTGGGGCCCAAGGCCTTCCAGCAGTGCGCCGGATTCCTGCGGGTGCCGGAGAGCAAGAGCGTGCTGGACAACACCGCCGTCCACCCGGAGAGCTACGACGCCGCCAAGGCGCTGCTGGAGCTGGCGGGCTATACCCTGGCGGACGTGAAGGCCGAGCGCATCGCCGACCTGCCGCAGCGCATCAAGGCCTACGGCGAGGAGAAGGCCGCCCGGGCCATCGGCGTGGGCGTGCCTACCCTGCGGGATATCACCGTCGAGCTGCTGAAGCCGGGCCGGGACGTCCGCGACGAGCTGCCCAAGCCCATCCTCCGCACCGACGTGCTGGAGATGAAGGATCTCAAGCCCGGCATGGAACTGACCGGCACCGTGCGCAACGTCATCGACTTCGGCGTGTTTGTGGACATCGGCGTCCACCAGGACGGCCTGGTGCATATCTCCCAGGTGGCGGACAAGTTCATCCGCCACCCCTCCGAGGTGGTGTCCGTGGGCGACATCGTCAAGGTGGTGGTGCTGGACGTGGACGAGAAGAAAAAGCGCATCAGCCTCAGCATGCGGCAGGCGAAATGAGCCGCCGTGCCGCGGAGACCGTGATACGAAAGAGAAGGTAAGGAGGGTTTTCTATGGAATACCGCATTCTGCCCCACGGCGGGGAAAAGATCGGCGTCATCGGCATGGGCTCCTCTGTGATCGGCGCGCAGCCGGAGGAGGAGATCATCGCCGCTGTCCGTGCCGCCTATGAAAGCGGCGTCAACTATTTCGACATGGCCGGCGGCCACGCCGCCATCTTTGCCGCTTACGGCAAGGCCCTGCAGGGCATCCGGGACAAGGTGTATCTCCAGATCCACTTCGGCGCGGACTACACCTCCGGCGAGTACGGCTGGACCACGGAGCTGGACGAGATCAAGCGGTCCGTGGCCTGGCAGTTGGAGAAGCTGCGGACCGACTATATCGACGTGGGCTTCATCCACTGTCTGGACGAGGAGAGCGACCTGACCGCCTATCGGGCAAACGGCGTGCTGGACTATGTCCTTGACCTGAAAAAGCAGGGCGTCATCCGCCACATCGGCCTGTCCTCCCATACGCCGGCGCTGGTGAACAAGGTGCTGGACATGGGCATCGTGGACGTGGTGATGTTCAGCATCAACCCCGCCTATGACTATGGGCAGGGGGACTTCGGCATCGGCGGGAACACCGAGCGCTATGACCTGTACCGCCGCTGCCAGCGGGAGGGCGTGGGCATCACCGTCATGAAGCCCTTCTGCGGCGGCCAGCTACTGGACGCGGCACAGTCTCCTTTCGGCGTGGCCCTGACCCGGGAGCAGTGCATCCAGTACGCCCTGGACAAGCCCGGCGTGATCGCCGTCCTGCCCGGCTTCGGCAGCGAGAGGGAGATGCATGAGGTGCTGTCCTTCTTTGACGCGCCGGAGGCGGCCCGGGACTACTCCTGCCTGGGCGCGCTGGCGCCTGAGAGCGCGGTGGGCCGCTGCGTCTACTGCAAGCACTGCCATCCCTGTCCCGCCGGACTGGACATCGCCCTGATCAACAAGTACTACGACCTGGCCATGCAGGGGGACAATCTGGCCCGTGAGCACTATCTGACGCTGGAAAAGCGGGCCGGTGACTGCATCGCCTGCGGCCACTGCGACAGCCGCTGTCCCTTCCATGTGGCCCAGAGCCAGCGGATGGAGACCATCCGGGACTACTTCGGCGCGTAAGCTGACCGAAAAATAACGCCGTCCGGGCGAAAGCGCCCGGACGGCGTTTCTTTTGCCTGACCGCGCCGGGACAACACCGCAAGCACAGGCAAAAAGCTGCACTTTCAGTTCTTCCTATCCCGCGGGAAAACCGGTATAATCACAGTGAATCCATAGATGCGGAGGTGCCGCCATGCAATACGGCCATTTTGACAACGAAAAGCGGGAATATGTGATCGACCGGGTGGATATCCCGGTCTCCTGGACCAACTACATCGGGCAGAAGGACATGTACGGCGTGTTCAACCACACGGCGGGCGGCTATCTGCTGTGCGGCTCGTCGGAGTATCACCGCATCACCCGGTTCCGGCCCAACGGCGTCCCCATGGACGGCCCCGGCCACTATGTGTACGTCCGGGACGATGATACCGGCGACTACTGGACCATCTCCTGGCAGCCGGTGGGCAAGGACATGACGAAATACACCTGCCGCCACGGACTGGGCTATGTGCGCTACGAGAGCACATACAGCGATATCCGCGCCAGCCAGACGCTGTTCGTGGCCATGGATGATCCTGTGGAGCTGTGGGACGTGGCGCTGCGGAACGACAGTGGCCGCACCCGGCATCTTTCCGTGTTCTCCTATGCCGAGTTCAGCTTCCACCATGTGGATATGGACAACCGGAACTTCCAGATGAGCCTGTACGCCGCCGGAAGCCGCTACCAGGACGGCGTCATCGAATATGAGCTGCACTATGAGGACAGGGGCTATCAGTTCTTTACCGCCGATTTTGCCCCCGACGGCTTCGACTGCCTGCGGGACAGCTTTATTGGCCCCTACCGCACGGAGCGCGATCCCATCGCCGTAGAGCGGGGACAGTGCGGCGGCTCCTTTGAAAACGGCGGCAACCACTGCGCCGTGCTGCATAAGTCCCTGACGCTGGCGGCGGGGGAGGAGGTCAAGCTCCTCTGCCTGCTGGGCGAGGGCGGCTTTGAAAACGCCGCCGCCATGCGGGCGAAATACACCCGGCAGCGGACGGAGGAGGACTTCCGCCGTCTGGCGGCCTTCTGGGACGAAAAGCTCAGCGCCCTGCAGGTGGAGACCCCCAACGAGGGCATGAACACCGAGCTGAACATCTGGAACCTCTATCAGAGCGAGATCAACGTCATGTTCTCCCGGTTTACCTCCTTTATCGAGGTGGGCGGCCGTGTGGGCCTTGGCTACCGGGACACGGCGCAGGACGCCATGACCATCCCCCACTCCAACCCCGCCAGGTGCCGCGGCCGCATCGTAGAGCTGCTGCGGGCCCTGACCAACGAGGGATATGGCCTGCACCTGTTTGAGCCCCGGTGGTTCGAGCCGGAGCAGCCCAGACCCGCCTTCAAGTCACCCACGGTGATCCCCACGCCGGACAAAAGCCAGATCGTCCACGGGCTGAAGGACGCCTGCGCCGACGACGCCCTGTGGCTGGTCAGCGCGGTGGTGCAGTATATCCGGGAGACCGGCGACTTTGCCTTTGCCGACGAGACCGTCACCTACGCCGACGGTGGCGCAGGCACGGTATACGAGCATTTGCAGCGGATCCTGGATTTCTCCGCCCGCCAGGTGGGGCAGAACGGGATCTGCAAGGGCCTGCGGGCCGACTGGAACGACTGCCTGAATCTGGGCGGCGGCGAGAGCGCCATGGTCAGCTTCCTGCACCACTGGGCGCTGGGCAATTTCACGGCGCTGGCAAAGCGGCTGGGCCGGGACGGGGACGCTGTCCGCTATGAGGCTATGCGGGAGCAGGTGAAGGAGGTCTGCGAGCGGGTGCTGTGGGACGGCAAGTGGTACATCCGGGGCATCACCGCCGACAACCGACGGATCGGCACCCAGACCGACGAACAGGGCCGCGTCCACATGGAGAGCAACACCTGGGCGGTGCTGTCCGGCGTGGCGGGACAGCAGCGGGGCGAAAGCGCCATGGACAGCGTGGACGAGTATCTCTATACCCCCTATGGCCTGCTGCTGAACGCGCCCAGCTATACGACCATCGACGACGGCATCGGCTTCGTCACCCGTGTCTATCCGGGATTGAAGGAAAACGGCGCCATCTTCAGTCATCCCAACCCCTGGGCATGGTGCGCCGAGGCCATGCTGGGCCGGGGCAGCCGCGCCATGAAGTTCTATAACGCCCTGTGCCCCGCCCTGCAGAACGACCGGATCGAGGTGCGCAAGGCGGAGCCCTATACCTACTGCCAGTTTGTGGCGGGCCGGGATCACACCGCCTTCGGCCGGGCCCACCATCCCTTTATGACCGGCTCCTCCGGCTGGGCCTACTACGCCGCCACCCAGTACATTCTGGGCATCCGCCCGGACTTTGACAGTCTGACGGTGGATCCCTGCGTCCCGGCGGACTGGAGAGAATTCACCGTACACCGCCGCTGGCGGGGCGCCATGTATCACATCCATGTGACCAATCCCCACGGTGTGGAGAAGGGCATCGCGTCCCTGACGGTGGACGGCAGGGTAACGGAGACGCTGCCGGTGCTGCCGGCGGGCGCGGAATGCCATGTGGAAGCCGTCATGGGCGGAAAGGAGCGCTGACATGATCAGATTCGGTACCGGCGGATGGCGCGCCATCATCGCCGACGGGTTTACCAAGGAAAATATCCGGCTGCTGATGGCGGGCCTGTGCCGCCTGATGGAGAAGGAGGGCCTCTCCGGCGCGGAGATCTGCGTGGGCTATGACCGGCGCTTCCTGTCCAAGGAGTCCGCCCACTGGGCGGCGGAGGTGCTGGCGGGCTACGGTTTCCATCCCTATGTGATCAACCGCTCCAGCCCCACGCCGCTGATGATGTTCACGGTGAAGAAGCGGCAGGAGCCCTACGGCATCGCCGTCACCGCCAGCCACAACCCTGCCATCTATAACGGCATCAAGGTGTTCACCGCCGGCGGCCGGGACGCCGACCAGACGGTGACCGCCCGCATCGAGGCAGAGATCGCCGCCCTGCCCCCCGGCGATGTGAAGAGCGTGGACTATGACGAGGCCCTGGCCCGGGGGCTGATCACCGAGGCCAACCCCATGAACGAGTATCTGGACAGCATCCTGTCCGCCGTGAACGTGGAGGCCATCAAGAAGGCCGCCCTGCGGATCGGCTTTGACCCCATGTACGGCGTGAGCTGGTCCAGCCTCAGCATGCTGCTGACCACCTGCCGGTGCGACCTGGAGATCATCCACGACCGCCACGATACCCTCTTCGGCGGCAAGCTGCCTGCACCCAATGTGGATACGCTGAAGCCTCTGTCGGCCCTGGTGCTGGACAAGCGCTGCGACCTGGGCATCGCCACCGACGGCGACGCCGACCGTCTGGGCGTCATCGACAACGAGGGGCAGTTCATCCATCCCAACAAGCTGCTGGTGCTGCTGTACTACTATCTGGTGAAGTACCGGGGCTGGCAGGGACCCTGCGTCCGCAACAACTCCACCAGCCATCTGCTGGATCGCGTGGCGGAGGGCCTGGGCCAGCGGTGCTATGAGGTGCCGGTGGGCTTCAAGTGGGTGTCCGCCAAAATGACGGAGACCGACGCCATCATCGGCGGCGAGTCCTCCGGCGGCATGGCGGTGCGGGGCCACATCTCCGGCAAGGACGGCATCTACGCCGCCGCGCTGCTGGTGGAGATGCTGGCCGTCACTGGCAAATCGGTGTCGGCGCTGTTCGCCGAGATCGCCGGGCAGTACGGCGATCCCCAGTGGGCGGAGGCGGATTTCCGCATGACGCCGGAGCACAAAGCGGCGCTGCAGGAGCGGCTGTTCGTGAAGCATGAGGTGCCGGATTTCGGCGCGGCCATTGATCACATCAGCCGTGAGGACGGCTGCAAGGTGTATTTCGCCGACGGAAGCTGGGTCATCTGCCGCTTCTCCGGCACGGAGCCGCTGCTGCGGATGGCCGCCGAGGCGGAGCAAAAGGAGACCGCCGCGGGGTATATCCGGGCGTGGCAGGCGCTGCTGGCCCTGTAAAGCCCATAAAAAGCCACCCGATGGGTGGCTTTTTCGCTATGGAGTATGCTATACTGAAAGAAAAACAACGTCAGGAGAGGGTTATGAGGAAGAAAACGGCGGAGAAGAGACCGCTGTCCCTGAAATGGGGACTGATGGCGGTGATGGTGGCCTGCTGGGTGATCCCCATTGTGGCCATCGTGGCGGTGGCGGGCATGCTGCTGAACCACAACTATGAGCAAAGCCTGCGGGAGAGCGTGTCGGCCAGCGTGGATCACGCCATGGAGCAGACCACCCTGCGGCTGTCCGACGCCATGGAGGCATCCAAGGCCGTGTCCTATAACGGCGAGATCCGTGAGGCCTATCGGGCCTATGAGACCAGCGGCGACCGGCAGGGCCTCTATAACCGGGTGGTGAGCTATTTCGGCCAGAGCTTTTCCCGGAACGAGACGTTCAAGGCGGCGTTCCTCACCTTCAACGACCATCCGGACAAGCTGTACTACTACGCCGACTCCTACCGGGCCAACGGCTATCAGCGGGCCCAGCACTTCCGCACGGAGGTGCAGCCCCGGGTGGACGCCCTGCTGCAGACGGTGGATACCGGCATCTATTTCATGGAGGACGAAGGGGAGCTGTACATCACCCGCAACCTGCTGGACGGGGCCTTTCAGCCCTATGCCCAACTGACGCTGCTGTGTGACGTGAGCATCGTGTTCCAGCCCTTTGCCAGTCTTCTGCAGGATGCCCGGGTGGAGGTGACGCTGGACGATGTGGTCTTCTGCCTGTCGGAGGGCCCGGAGGAGAGCGGCGCCGACATGCAGGAGGTGCTGTCCGACTACGCGGCGGACTTCGGCGGCCACACCCTGTCGGTGACGGTGGCGGCCACCACGCTGCGGCTGTGGGGCGCCATGCCGGGGCTGCGGTGGGCGGTGGTGCTGATCCTGCTGCTGGGCATCCCCCTGGTGATCGGCATCGTGCTGCTGTTCTACCGGTTCGTCACCCGCCCGGTGGAGACGCTGGTGGACGCCGCGGAGCGGGTGGCCAGCGGCCAGCGGGGCTATCTCATCCAGGACACCACCGGCAGCCTGGAATTCCAGAGCCTTTACAGCCACTTCAATCAGATGTCCACGGAACTGCAGCGGCAGTTCCAGCAGCTCTATCAGGAGCAGCAGGCGCTGCAGGAGACCCGGATCAAGGCCCTGCAGTCCCAGATCAACCCCCATTTCCTCAACAACACCCTGGAGGTCATCAGTTGGGAGGCCCGCCTGGCGGAGAACGACCGGGTCTGCGCCATGACGGAGGCCCTGGCCACCATGCTGGACGCCGCCCTTGACCGGGACGGCCAGGGCATGGCCTCGCTGCGGCAGGAGCTGAGCTATGTGGACGCCTATCTCTACATCGTGGGCCAGCGCCTGGGCCCGAAGCTGACGGTCGCCAAGGAGGTGGACAGCACGCTGCTGGACACGGTGATCCCCAAGCTCATTCTGCAGCCCATCGTGGAGAACGCGGTGGAGCACGACCTGACGCCCCACAGGGGCGGCCGATTGACGGTGCGGGCCCGGCGGGAGGGGGACTGCCTGGTGCTGGAGGTGGAGCATGACGGCAGGATCACACCGGACGATCGGGCCCGGATCGAGGCGCTGCTGTCCGATACGGCCAGGGACAGCGGCGGCAAGGTGGGCCTGCGGAACGTGCGGGAGCGGCTGCGGCTGCTGTACCGCGGCGCGGCGGCGCTGACCATCACCCAGGCGGCGGAGAACAGCATCCTGGCCCGCATCACCCTGCCGCTGGCGGAGGGATGATCGCCGCCCTTTGCACAAAATTGCGCAAGGACGGGCAAGAAACGGCAAGCGCAGGTCTTATGCAAAATGACCTTCATACGCTATAATAGAGACCGTGACATAGGAACATGTCACAAATCAAAAAAGGGAGACAAGATACTATGAAAAAGTTTTTGGCAATGCTTCTGGCATTGGTCATGGTGCTGAGCCTCGTCGCCTGCGGCGGCCAGGGCGGCAATGACAGCCAGAATACCGACGGCGCGTCCGTCACCCTGAACGTTGTCACCTCCTACGGCGGCGACGACGGCAACCGCAAGAATTTCGAGGCCGCTGTGGCCGCCTATGAGGAAGCCACCGGCAATAAGGTCAACGACGGCTCCGCCACCTCCAACGAGGAGTGGAAGGCCAAGGTGCTGACCGACTTCGAGACCGGCTCCGAGCCCGACGTGCTGTTCTTCTTCACCAACGCCGATGCCGAGCCCTTCATCACCGCCGACAAGGTGGTCTCCATCGACGAGATCCGCGCCGAGTATCCCGACTATGCCGCCAACATGAAGGACAGCATGATGGCCACCGCCGCTGACGGCAAGCACTACTCCGTGCCCTCCTCCGGCTTCTGGGAGAACATGTTCGTCAACAAGGCCGTTCTGGACGAGTGCGGCGTGGCCATGCCCGGCCCCGACTACACCTGGGATCAGTTCCTGGCCGACTGCCAGACCATCCTGGACAACGGCTATACCCCCATCGCCTGCTCCCTGTTTGAGGTGCCCCACTATTGGTTCGAGTTCGCCGTCATGAACAACGGCACCCTGGCCAACCAGTTGGATGTCCCCACCGTGGACGCTGACGGCAAGCTGGACGCCGCCGGTGAGAAGTGGGTGGCCGCTCTGAACAATCTGAAGGATCTGTATGAGCGCGGCTACTTCCCCAAGAACACCCTGACCGCCAGTGACGCCGAGACCGTCGCCATGTTCGGCGAGGGCGAGGCTGCCTTCCTGATCGACGGCTCCTGGAAGGTGGGCTACTTCAACGAGAACCACGCCGACGAGCTGGAGAACTACTCCGTGTCCTTCGTGCCCGCCAAGGGTGAGCGCAAGGCCACCGAGGCCATCGGCGGCATCTCCATGGGCTACTTCATCACCCGCAAGGCCTGGGATGATCCCGCCAAGCGTGAGGCTGCCGTGAAGTTCGTGGAGACCCTGACCTCCGATGAGACCATGAGCACCTTCGTGACCACCGAGGTCACCGCCCTGGTGAACGGCGCCAAGCCCTCCGGCCTGAACGTCCTGCAGCAGACCGCCGCCGACGTGAACGCCCAGATCACCGGCGTTGTGGG
>CAKTZN010000047.1 GCA_934635545.1 uncultured Oscillospiraceae bacterium
CCAACACCTACTTCGACGACATGATGAGCATGTACTTCTCCCCCAAGATGATGCAGGACGTCATCGACAAGGGTCTGCAGTACCTGTCCGGCGACTGGAGCTATGAGGTCGGCTCCGGTGAGTATCAGCCCACCTGGATCGTTGGCCGTGACAACGTCACCCAGTACGAGGGCTTCAAGGGCCACGCCTAAGCTGTAACGCGGCTCTGCCATTTGCGCGGGTGCAGGGGTTCACCCCCCTGCACCCGCATTTCCAAAGGAGACGGCCACGTCTCCAACCTGAAGCGAGGAGACAGCATCTATGAACATCCTTGAAATGAATCATGTTTCCAAGGCATTCGGCGGCTCCAAGGCCCTGTCCGACATCCACCTGACGGTGGAGGAGGGCGAGATCCACGCGCTGCTGGGCGAGAATGGCGCGGGCAAATCCACCCTGATGAACATTCTCACCGGCGTCATCCCCGCCGATGAGGGAAGCATAACCTTCTGCGGCAAGGACTATCCGGCACCCACCATCCACCAGATGGAGGCCGCCGGCATCGCCTTTGTCCACCAGGAACTGAACGTGATCAACGACCTGACGGTGGCGGACAACATCTTTCTCTGCCGCGAGCTGACCAGATTCGGCCTGCTGCGGGATAAGGAGCAGGTGGCCCGCGCCCGGCAGCTTTTTGAAGACCTGGGCGTGGACATCGATCCCACCGCCATGGTCAGCGAACTGAAAACCAGCGAAAAGCAGCTTTTGGAGATCTGCCGCGCCCTGTATGCCGACGCGAAGCTGCTGATCCTGGACGAGCCCACCACGGCCCTGTCCAACAACGAGATCGACCATCTTTTCGGCATACTCAAAAAACTGAAAGCACAGGGGAAATCCTTCATCTTCATCTCCCACAAAATGCCGGAGATCTTTGCCATCGCCGACCGCTATACGGTGCTGCGCAACGGTGAATTCATTTCCTCAGGTTATATAAAGGATACCAACCCCCACGCCATCACCTCCGACATGGTGGGCAGCACCTATGTGGACGCCGAGGTGTACGAGTCCCGCCCCCTGGGCGAACCGGTGCTGACGCTGAAGAGCCTCAGCGGCCATGGCTTCTCGGACATCGATATGACGGTGCGCAAGGGTGAGATCGTGGCCCTGACCGGTCTGGCGGGCTGCGGCGCCAGCGAGCTGCTGCAGACCCTGTTCGGCGCGCTTCCGATGGAGGGCGGCGAGATCCTGGTGAACGGAAAGTCCATCCACGGCCACTCCGTCAGGTTCATGAAGAACGGCGTGGGCATGCTGCCCGCCAACCGCAAGGAGAACTCCGTGGTGCCGGATATGAGCATCCTGGAGAACTTCTACCTGGCGGAGCACGAGGTGTCCCGCAACAAGCCCCTGATCCGGATGAAGGACGAGCTGAAGCGCTACGCCGATTATAAGGAGCTGCTGCACATCAAGGCCGAGGACAGTGCCCTGAACATCAGCTCTCTGTCCGGCGGCAACCAGCAGAAGGTGTTCATCGCCCGCTGGCTGAACATCGGCGCCGACGTGCTGCTGTTCGACAACCCCACCCAGGGCGTGGACGTGGGCGCCAAGGCCGAGATCTATAAGCTGATGCTCAGCTTCGCCAAAGAGGGCAAGGCGGTCATCTTCAACACCCTGGAGATCCCGGAGATCCAGAAGGTGGCCGACCGCTGCATCGTGTTCTATGAGGGGCACATCGCCAAGACATTCCAGCATTCCGAGGTCAACGAGCATGACGTGATGCTCTATTCCACCAACGCGGTGGATACGCATGTGGAGGTAGCAAGATGAACAAGAAAAACAGCTTCGGCACCGTTGCCGGAAGGATCTGGTCGCAGTACAGCTTTATCTTCGTGTTCCTGATCATCATGGTGGGCTATGCCTTCACCATCCAGGCCAACGGCAACACCTTCAAGTGGAGCCATGTGGTGGCCGTCCTGGGCAGCCAGAATACCTGTATCGTGGGCTCCATGGCCCTGGGTATGGCCCTGGTCATCATCACCGGACAGATCGACCTGTCCATCGGCTCGGCCCTGGTGCTGTGTACCGGCGTCACCATCATGGTGTTCAACGTTACCAACTCCATCCTGCTGATGATCCTGGCCGCCCTGGTCAGCGGCGCCCTGTGCGGCGCCATCAACGGCGTGCTGGCCGGCTGCGCCAAGATGCCCCCCTTCGTGGTCACCCTGGGCACCATGCTGATCTACCGCTCCATCACGCTGTCGGTGGTGCGTTCCATCGACCCGGCCATCAGCGGCTCCTCCTCCAGCCAGTTTGCCATGATCAGCGACAACAGCAACTATGAGTTCCTGCGGATGAAGTTCGGCACCGGCAAGCTGTCTCTGGGCGCCTTCTCCATCCCCTACATCACCTTTGTGTTCGTGCTGATGGTGATCCTCTTCGTCCTGCTGGCCAACAAGACCAAGTACGGCAAGAGCGTCTACGCCGTGGGCTCCAATGAGAAGAGCGCCCGCCTGGCGGGCATCAACACCACCTGGGTCAAGGTGTCCGTGTTCATCATCACCGGCTTGATGGTGGGCGTGGCCAGTATCATCCAGGCCTGCAAGATCGGCAACGTGACCCCCGCCTCCTCCGGCCAGAGCTATGAGATGTACGCCATCGCGGCGGTGGTCCTGGCGGGCGTCAATATGGCAGGCGGCCGCGGCAAGGTGTTCGGCGTGCTGTTCGGCGCCCTGTCCTATACCACCATCAACTTCATCATCGTGTCCATCCCCTCCCTCAGCGTGGATATCCAGGACACCTTCCAGGGTCTGGTGCTGATCATCGTCATCCTGATCCAGACCATCGGCCCCGTCATCAAGGAGAGCATCCAGCGGGCCAGAAAGCGCCGCCGCGCCGTCCCTGTCAGTGCAGAGGAAAATACGGTACAATAACGGCATATATAAGGTACAATAACGGTACATAAGGGGTACATAAAAGGTGCAATAACGGTGCGTAAAAGGTACAATAACGCCCATAATGCACCCCATAAACCCATGAAAAAAGCCACCCATTCGGGTGGCTTTTTTACGTGGGGTGCCCACTTACCAGTATTCCCGCAGCGCCTCCTCCAGCTTTCCCAGCGCCTTCTTCTCGATGCGGGAGACATAGCTGCGGCTGATGTGATAGGTGGCGGCCACCTGCCGCTGGGTCTGGGGCACCCGGCCCTCCAAGCCGTAGCGGCGGCGGATGATGTCGGCTTCCCGCTCCGTCAGCCGCTCAGCCACCAGGCGGCGCACCAGCGCCCGGTCGTCCTTGTCCTGCAGGTCCTCCAGCATGGTGTCGCTTTTGCCCACCACGTCGCCGATGGACAGCTCCGCCCCGTCGCCGTCGGTCTCAATGGCCTCGTTGAGGGACACCTCCCCCTGCAGCTTCTTCGTCCGGCGGAAGTACATGAGGATCTCATTCGCTATCCTCTCCTAACGGAATCATAGGTTGCTCGACAGGAGGCAAATCCGCCTCTCCATCCTCAGCAAACAGGTACACATAGGCGTTCTTTCCGTCCCATACAACTTTCTTGACGATAGTTCGCAACAGGCGTCGTTTTTCCTCCAGTGTTGCCGAATCCACCGCGCTGGCGAACGACTCAATCATTTCCTGATGGAAGGCGAACTCCTGATTGAGCATCCGGCTCTGCTCGGTAAGGGCTTCCAACTCAGATAGTCTTGCCTGCTGGGCCTCGCTTTCGCGGTGCAGTTCGTCGATTTGCTCCATGACATACTTGGCAGAGGTCTCGCTGGCAACGGACAGGGATTCCACCAGCCGCTTGATACGGTCCTCGGTTTCCGTGTGCTTCTCTTTCAGCAGCGCCAGTTCCGCGTCGTAACCCTCCTTGTTGCCGCTGATAACCTTCTTGGTCTGCGCCAGCAGCCGGGCAAGGGTCTCTTTATCGGCGGACAGCTTGCGGATTTCCTCGATGATCTTGGCGTCCAGCGTGTTTCCGTTGCAGTTCTTCATGCCGCAAACAGTGCCGTGGCTGCGCTCCTTGGTGGAGCACATATAGGTGTAGATCAGCTCGCCGTCCGCCGTGCGGCGGTTGGTCAGCTTCGGGCGCATATAATCGCCGCACTCGCCGCACCGCAGCAGGCCGGACAGCAGCGCCACGTTGCTGCGCGGTCTGCGGTAGCTCTTGGATTTGTTCACGTCCAGCATGGACTGCACCTGCACCCAGTCGCTGCCTGCGATGATGCCAGGATGCTTGCCAACTGCCACGATCCATTCCTCCATCGGGCGGATCTGGTTTGCCTTGCCGGGGCGCTGGAGGGTGCGGTTATACGCCATGATGCCGTGTTTGCCGTCGAATTCCGAGCGTTCGGCAAACAGGTCAACATTGTTTTCTTTCAGATACTGATACGCCGTCTCATCGGCAATCATGTAGACCGGATTGGTCAGAATGCCCCGGATGGCAAAGCGCGTGAACTGCTTGCCGCGTTTCGTAACGCAGCGGTGCTCCAAAAGGTACTGGTCGGTCTTGCTGAGAGAGCCGGTCTCCATGAACACGGAGAAAATCGTCTTGACCAGATGAATTTCCTCCGGAATGGGCTTCAGCTTGCAGGCTTTCTTCACCTTGCCGTCCACCGTCACGCTGGACAGGCTCTCTGAGGCGTAGCCCGTGGGCGTCGTGCCGCCCAGCCAGCGCCCGGTCTTGGACAGCTCATGCATGTTGTCCCGGATACGCTCGGCAATGGTCTCCCGCTCCAGTTGGGAAAACACCGATGCGATATACATCATGGCGCGTCCCATCGGGGAGGACGTGTCGAACTGCTCCCGGATGGAAATGAAGTCAATGTGCCGGTCGCCCAAATCCTCGATGAGCTTCGCAAAGTCACCGATGTTGCGGCTGATTCGGTCAAGGCGGTAGACCACGATGGCCGCAAACGCGATCTTTTGCGAGTCCTTCATCATTTTCTTGAACTGCGGGCGCTCCAGATTGCCGCCGGAAAAGCCCTCGTCCTCATACACCAGTGCGTTTTCCGCCGCATCCTCGCCAAAGTGCATGGCAATATACTGGCGGCACAGCTCGATCTGGTTCTCGATGCTCTCGCCCTTGCCGGTGAATTTGGATTTGCGGGAGTAGATGACGTATTGCTTCGCCTGCGGCTTGTCTTTCGTTTTCATAGCGGCACCTCGCGTTATTCGTTAGGTTGGTAGATATATTATAACGGATTGGAATCTGTTTGAAAAGGTGCCAAGAGAAGAATCTGAAAAAATTCCCGAGAAAAATGCTCTCGCTCTCCGATTTTTGAAAGTGTCGTTTTTCATGAAAAAGGCCTCTGTTTTGCCTCTCGGATTTATTCCATAGGAAAACACCCACGCCCGCCTGCTTGCGGCGGTCTGAGAGGAAAAAACGGAGGCTTTCGCACCCTAAATGATGCAGTTTTGCGGGCATCGCTCATGCAAGCTGAAAATATGATTGATGAAATGAGCGATGGGTGCTATAAAGAACATTCTGTATTTCCGTTATCAACTGCATGCGCGTATTTTTACCTCACGCTCTTTGTGCATCACTACTTGTCATACGTCAAGTCTATCTGATTTTGTGCCTATGTAAAACCGCCGCCTCGTTTTTTCAGTCAGGGCGGCGGTTTCGTTATAGATTGTTCGCTTTTTTCTCCCGATTCAAAATTCCGCGCAGAATTTGAACGCCTTTTTCCGTGTAGTCCTCCTCCTTGCTGCCGCTACTTTCCAGAATCCGCTCAATGGCCTGTGCTGGATCCAGCGAATGATACGGATAATACAGCTTGCGAAGATTCTTCGGCTTCATTTGTTTATACACTTGTTTGCTGCTCTTTTCATAGGTGTATGTCCAGTATCGATACAGGTATCCCAGCCAATATAGTTCTTCTCGACCGTATCGTTCTTTTCCGTATGAAGTCGGGCCATATTGCGCCTCCACTTCATTAAAGATAGAGGTTACATCGCAAGCCTCCAGTAAGAAACCGTTCCGATCCATGCGGGCTGCAACCTCAGAATTCATAAATCTACGGATAAAAACAAGAGAACTGCATTGTGTCGCTGTGAGCGAATCTGCAAAAACCTCAGCTTGCAACGCACAGAGCTTCAATCCTTCTTCATCAATCTTCTTCATACCAGAATATCCTCAATATATTTCCCTTGCCCACGATATTGCCTACGCGCAATTTTGACCTTATCATTGCTGACTTTAGCATCCTCACTTCGAACAGAAATATAGGCTTCTTTCTCTATGGACGCCAGATAGCATTTGCGCAGAATCTGAATTTGATCCGCCGCACACTGCGTCAGAAAAACATACTGGTTTCCCAGATTGGTAGCAGAGAGGCAGTGTTGACACTGGACATCCGTTATTTCCCCTTCAATAAAGCTGTCGATAATCTGAAACATCCGATTATCTGCAATCGGAGCTACCACATAGTCAATTCCATTCAAACGATCCCGAATCCTCTGGATCATCGGATGTCGCTCATATGCTGTTAGCTTTCCACGGAAGAGTGCAATCATCAGCATCCAGTCCTGTTCTACCCCTAGCCGCAGCTCCTGCATACCCGTTTTTTCAAAATCCAGCATGTACAAACTCGCATGTGGGAAGTTAGAGACAAACATTGCTGACTGTTCCAGGCTTTCACCGCAATAGAATCCCTGACCGAAATCGTTGTTTTTTCTTGATTTTTCGATGGAAATGTTACCTGATATATCTGTTTTTGCTCCATGAAATAGAAGAACATGGTTCTCTAAACATTCTTCCCGAAACAACTGCTCCTTAATCTTATTCAAACGAATCCTCTTTTTAAACGCATATTCATATATTTTTTCCAGATTGGCGGGGGAAATTGCTTCCCCAGGCTCTTTCCAACGGGAGACTGTGCTATAACTTACCCCAATTTCGCTTGCAAATTCTTGAATCGTCATTTCTAATAGCGTCAGAATGACCTCAATATCCTCATATACTCGAAGCTCCATATAGCCCACCTCGTGCTTTATTTAAACTTGATTATAGCATATCGGATAAACAAGTTCAACATCTTTCACGAACTTGTTTATAGCATATCGGATAAACAAGTTGCGACTCAATATTATACGACATGGGAAAGGGCAGCCTCCGGTTGATTTTAACCGGAGGCTGAACGAGGTTCTATTGAATTGTTATGATACAAGTTTTCTCAGATATTCTTCCCCGTTCTGATACTGAATGCCATCTACCACTTGGCTTTCCCCGCGGTAGAGGACAAACTTTCCAGTGATCGGGCCATAGCGATGCTCCGTCTGGGCACATTTTTCCGCGTCAATCAGATGACGGTACTGCTGTGGGACGGCTTCCTCGCTGTGCTTGATCTCAAAAATCCGGCAAGAGCCCGCCTCCGGGTCAAACACCACCATATCGAACTCGCCCACAGGGAACTGCAGGACAAACACCTGCTTCTTTGGGTTCGCCAGCTTGGTTTCCAGCAGGACGATGTCCTCCAGCATCCGTCCTTTGATCTCGGTCAGGATGCGCTCTTGCACGGCGGTGCGTTCCGCCAGAGACAGTGCGCTGAACGTTTCATCCAGCAGCAGACTGCGGATCAGTGCATCCGCCTGCGCATAGCGCAGACCCGGCTGCTCTATCACCGTGCGGCTGGACTTCGTGCTGACATCCGGCAGGTGCAGCACATCGATCTCCCGCGTCAGATCCAGCAAGTCCAGATATTCTTTGATCTCCGCCGCATGAACACCGTCCAGTTTTACGGTCTGTTCTGCCTTGTTGCGGATCTCCAGCAGCTTCCGCAGGCTGTCGGTGACAGCCGTAAGGTCAATGCGGTCGAGGATGTCCGTAGGATTCTCCCGATCCCGGCGCAGATTGCTGGCAGAAATGCCAAGGTCGTGGGACTTCCAATCCTGCGTCAGTACCTCCAGCGTGAAGCGATGGTTGATGTCCTCCACCACGCGGTTGATGGCGCTGGTCAGCTCATTCTTGTCGTACAAATCCCGCAGATGACGGAAATGCCCCTCGTACTGATAGCAGCGCAGGGAGTGCTGGATATTGCGGGCGATGGCGGTGTCCACATATTCGTCGGCGCTTTCCTTGCTGGCAAACGTGGAAGTCTCGTTGTAGTGGACGCCGCCAAGGCTCATGGTGCCGCCGTAACGGATATATTCGTCGATGCCGCAGATGCCGAGCACGGATTCAAATTCACGGTATGGAATGAATGTAGTGTGCAGCAGAATGCAGCGATCATAGAGCTGTTCATCCTCAGTGAAGAGGAATCCCAGCGAGTCCGTGCCGGAGAGCACAATCTTCATGCCACAGGCCGCAAACACGTCCGAAAACAAAGCTGCGCCCTCGATAAAATCCTCCATCAGCGTTACTTCATCGAGGAACACATAGCGGAAGTTCTGCGCTTCCAATGCCTTGAGGTCACGGTTCACATCCGCCAGCGTATCTTTTGCAGTAATCTGAATGAACGCCGCTTTGGAAAGTTCTGCGTCGCTCATCTCCGCAAAAATCTGGCGAATCATGGTGGTTTTCCCCGTCCGACGCAGGCCGTAGAGAATGAACACCTTGTCCTGCGGCTCACCGTAGACAAAATCATGCAGCTGCCGGAAACACTCGCGCTTGCGATAGTCACGGACGGGTGCAGCAAAAGATCGCAGCGCCTCGCCGGTGCGGATGTTGGTGGTGAAGGCGGAGGTGTCCACGGTTTTTGCTTTTGGCAGTTGCTTCTTCAGTGCCTTCAGCTCCTGCTCCAGCTCCTTCCGCCGCTCGATTTGGGTACGGAAATTCTCCAGTTCGTCCGAAGAAATATACTTCTCCCACCGCTTCTTGTTCTCCGTCCAACGATGGTAGAAGTATTCCTTGCCGTTGACGGTTTTCTTCGTAATGGAACCAGCGGGCAAAACAGAAATCTGCTGCTCCAGCTCCGCCGCCCGGGTTTGCATCTCGGATAAGTCCATAGCGCACCTCCTGTGAGATACTATTCTATGCAGAATTATACCCCATTATACCCGCAAAATCAAGGGTATAATAGAGCATAATTAGACCTACTGCTAGAAATGGTTCCTTCCGCTGATATTGACTCCCTGTATGGAATGGTCTGTAAGAACAAGGAAGGATTTACCAACAGTTGCTTTAGAAGATGTTGACCTTTCAGTTTTAAATGAGAAAGCAGATGCTTTTATTGCAAATGTAACGGCAAGGTGCAATTCACCAGTAAAAGCTTATGCTCTCTGTGAAGATGGTGATAGGCTTAAGAGGATTTTGTCAAAAGGACTCTATGCAAAATGGGCAATAATTTCATCAGATACAGTTTTTTGGTTAAATTATTCTCGCTGTTGTCTTGTATTCATTCAAGAATGTTTCCTGCTCAATTGTGACGCCATAATTCAGGATTCTCTCTATTGCATCTCGAAATAACGGATATTTTCCATTCTCCATATCGATTTGCAGGGCGGATAAATACTCTTTGGAACGTTCAAAACCATGTTCGTGAAAAAAATCCACAAATTCGCCAGACATGCGCATAGGTACCACAGGAGGAATCAGCTTCTGCAAATTGTTGAACATCCGGAAGCCACCCGCATCGATATCTGCCCAAAAACGCGCTTTTACATCTTTAGATGCCGCACGAAAGATCAATGTAACCAGCTTCCGCTTTTGTGGACTGAGAAATCCACCATGATAGATCACCAGCTCGTTCGGCTGTCTTTCCGACATCACATATTCATCATAATTGGTTTTGTTCTCAATGAATGTAATATATTGAATTTCGGCCAAGTCAATTGAGATGATGGAATCAATCAAAGTGCTGGGTAAGGCCAAACCATATGGTGCGGCACCAATACAGATATTTCCCTGCTCTGTTCGAACCTGACAGTTTCCTGCAAGCTCATATAGCTCCGGGCGAGCATAGATACCCAAGTATGCCAGCTGTTCTCTTTCGCCCAATTCATTTTCATCGCAGGAATTCGCTAAATCTGCATCGTATTTTCTTGCGATCCGCAAAAACAGATCCCGCACATTTCGCTCAAAGTATTTGGTATCGGAAAAGCACTTGCTGCTGAATGCGCGCATCGTTATACTGCCGGGCAGAGCAGAATACTCACGGAAAGCGCAGAGCAGGTCCTGCAATGGAGTATCGTCCGTTTTGCAGAAGACAGGAATTTTCAGTTGCTCTGCTGCCGATCTGCAAACATCTACCTTCCATGCTATAATCCAGGGAATCGCAACGTCCTTCAGGCTGCCGTCTATCAGTTGAATAATCTGACTTGCTCGCACCTTGGGATGTACTCTTTCGGCAAAAGCATAGCACTGCGAGATCTGATCTAAGCGCAGCACAATGGACGAAAGTACCGGACGGCCTTTCACCCACTCAAGCTGCACCAAATGCTTCTTTTCAAGCTCCAGGGCCGCTTCATTATAAGTATCCCGTATCACGGCATCCTCATAGATATACGCAGGGAGGTCTCTCTTTTCCACTTTTAGCATGACTCTTCTGGGGGATGTCCCTGGATTAGATAGATGCCTGCTGTTTTCATATTTATCCAACAGCCGGTTTATAATGTCGCCTTGCTCTGTCATTGCGCGATCTCCTTGCCAAAGGGCAGAATATGCATTCTGTATTTGTCCTTGTTTACCAGCAGCGTACGGTCTGCAATCGGCATAATATCCGAAACCTTATCCGGCGGTGTACAGATAATGGCCTGCAAGCCCATCCTTCGCAGGAGACGAACACTCTCAATAATGCGATCACTATCCATTTTGTTAAATGCCTCGTCAAATACTGCCAACCGAACGGTGTTACCGAAACTAGATGTATCGTTCACACGATAGAGCTGAGCGAAGGAGGCCAGGACAGCAATATAAAACGGAGTTTGCGTTTCACCGCCGGACTTTGTATTCAAGGTCTGAGAAAGCATCTGCTTTGTTCCATTTTGATCCGTGGTTTCCAGGTCAAACTTCAGGTATGTTCTAAAATCGGTATATCGTTGGATATTCTCCTGCAGTTCACTTTGTTTTCTCGCATTTAACTGAGTATCATCCGCTGTGGTGATCTGGCTGAACAGCTTCTCTATCAGCTGGCCATATTTATCCTGAAAAGGCCGCGCAAACAACCCCGCATCGCCTTCCATAAGTTCCGGATCCATAATCATATCATAATACTCCGCATAATCCGGATTACGCTCCACACGGAACTGATAACTGTCCGTTCCGAATTGAGCCTGGCGCAGTGCACGATTTAG
>CAKTZN010000048.1 GCA_934635545.1 uncultured Oscillospiraceae bacterium
CAGCTCATGGGCGTGAAGATCAACCGCGTCATCTCCATGACGTTCATCATCGGCTCGTTCCTGGCGGCGGTAGGCGCACTGCTGTACTTTGCCAAGAATACCGGCATCAACCATATGGCCGGCTCCACCCCCGGCATCAAGGCGTTTATCGCCGCGGTGGTGGGCGGCATCGGTTCCGTGCCCGGCGCGGTGGTGGGCGCACTGATCATCGGCGTGGTCGAGAGCCTGGCCAAGGCTTTCGGACTGGCGGATTTCAGCGACGTGATCTCCTTCGCGCTGCTGGTCATCATTCTGGTCATCAAGCCCACCGGCCTCTTCGGAGAGAAAACGACGGAGAAGGTGTGAGAAGATGAAAACGACATTCTTAGAAAAGAACAAGCGCACCCTCTGCAACCTGATCCTGGTGGCGGTGCTGGTGGCGCTGGTAGGCTGCGTGGACGCGTTCGCGCCGGCCTCCTCCATGTGGTTCCCCGTGCTGCGTAAGGTGTGTACCTTTGCGTTGGCGGCGGTAGCCATGAACCTGCTGAACGGCTTTACCGGTCTGTTCTCCCTGGGCCAGGCGGGCTTTATGCTGCTGGGCGCCTATGCCTACGCCATCCTGACCATTCCCGTCGAGCTGCGGAGCACCGTGTTCCGCAACTACGGCGACAGCCTGGTGCAGTTCCAGATGCCGCTGGTGCTGGCGCTGCTGGTGGCAGGCGTGGTGGCCGCGTTCTTCGCGTTCCTCATCGGCCTGCCGGTGCTGCGCCTGAAGAGCGACTATCTGGCCATCGCTACCCTGGGCTTCGCGGAGATTGTCCGCGGCCTGGTGCAGTTGAGCCAGTTCGGCCCCCTGACCAACGGCCCCGACCCCCTGAATAACTTTACCGCGCCGAAGAACGTGATGCCCTACGCCGCCATCGCGGGCGTGTGCATCCTGCTGATCGTGCTGCTGATCAACTCCACCTACGGCCGCGCCTTCAAGGCCATCCGTGACGACGAGATCGCCGCCGAAGCCATGGGCATCAACCTGGCCCGCCACAAGATGATCTCCTTCGTGGTCAGCTCCTTCTTCTGCGGTGTGGCCGGCGCCATGCTGGCCATGTGCAACACCTCCGTGTCCTCCGTGTCCTTCACCACCAGTATGACGTATCAGATCCTGCTGGTTGTGGTGGTGGGCGGTATCGGCTCCGTGTCCGGCTCCATCATCGCGGCCTTCATCTATTATGCCAGCAGCGAGTGGTGGCTCCGCTTCCTGGATCTGGAGACCTATACCCAGGCCGGCACCCGTATCCCCCTGCTGGGCTACGGCTTCCGCATGGTGGTGTTCTCCGTGCTCATCATGATCGTGGTGCTGTTCTTCCGCAAGGGCATCATGGGCACCCGGGAGATATCCGTATACGATGACGCCAAGGCCGTGGGACGCTTCTTCAAGAAGCTGTTCGGAGGCAAGGCGGCGAAAGGCGGTGCTGCGCAATGACGGAAATGAAGAATGTTCTCCGCGTGGAGAATGTGACCATGCAGTTCGGCGGCGTTGTGGCCGTGGACGATCTGAGCATGGAGGTCAACGAGGGCGAGATCGTGGCCCTGATCGGCCCCAACGGCGCCGGTAAGACCACGGCCTTCAACGTGATCACCGGTGTGTACGCACCCACCAACGGCCAGGTGATCTTCGACGGGAAAAAGGTGGTGGAGAACCATCCCCGCGGAAAGATGCGCCGCCAGTACAAGGGTAAGCACCTGGGCGACTATAAGGCCGTCCTGGAGCCGACGCCGGATAAGCTGACGAAGATGGGCATGGCCCGTACCTTCCAGAACATCCGCCTGTGGAAGTCCATGACGGTGTTCGACAACGTGCTGATCGCCAAGCACCTGCGCCGCAGCAGCAATATGTTCACCGCCATGTTCCGCCTCAATGCCAAGGAGGAGGCGCGGCAGCGGGCCGAGGTGCTGGAGCTGCTGCAGGTGGTGGGTCTGGAGGACGTGAAGGACGAGCTGGCCACCAGCCTGCCCTACGGCAAGCAGCGGCGGCTGGAGATCGCCCGCGCCCTGGCCACGGACCCGAAGCTGCTGCTGCTGGATGAGCCGGCGGCGGGCATGAACCCGCAGGAGACCCTGGAGCTGGCGGAGTTCATCCGGGAGATCCGGGAGAAGTTCCACAAGACGGTGCTGCTGATCGAGCACCATATGGATCTGGTCATGGACATCGCAGACCGGATCTACGTCCTGGATTTCGGCGAGCTGATTGCACAGGGCACACCGAAAGAGATCCAAAACAACGCGCGCGTCATCGACGCATACTTGGGGGTGGCAGACGATGCTGAAGATTGAGAACCTGCATGTGTCCTACGGCGGCATCCGCGCCCTGCGGGGCATCAGCCTTGAGGTGCCTGACGGCAAGATCGTGACGCTGATCGGCGCCAACGGCGCCGGTAAGTCCACCACGCTGCGCACCATTTCCGGCCTGGTAAAGGCCGAGAGCGGCTCCATCACCTATGACGGCAAGGAGCTGCTGGGCATGCCCATCAACAAGGTGCTGGAGGCGGGCATCGCCCAGTCTCCCGAGGGACGCCGCGTGTTCCCCAACCTGACGGTGCTGGAGAATCTGAAGATCGGCGCCTATCTGCGCAAGGATAAGGACGGCATCGAAAAGGACATCAAATGGGTCTATGAGCTGTTCCCCCGTCTGGAGGAGCGCCACTGGCAGTTGGCCGGTACTCTCTCCGGCGGCGAACAGCAGATGCTGGCCGTGGGCCGCGCCCTGATGAGCCGTCCCAAGCTGCTGATGATGGATGAGCCGTCTCTGGGTCTGGCCCCGCTGGTGGTGCAGGGTATCTTTGATATCATCCGCACCATCAATGACCAGGGCGTCACCGTGCTGCTGATCGAGCAGAACGCCAACATGGCTCTGAAGATCGCCGACTATGCCTACGTCCTGGAGACCGGAATGATCACCAAGTCCGGCACCGGCGCCGAGCTGCTGGCCGACGAGTCCATCAAAGAGGCCTATCTGGGCAAAAAGAAACACTGAACAAGACCGGCGGTGCACAGAAATGTGCGCCGCCGGTCAAAAAAGAAGCCGGTCATACGACCGGCTTCTTTTTTATGTCTTATTATGCTTTTATGTATAATGTGTGCGGTTACTGTCCCATAAACTGCCGCTCCAGTTGATACAGCAGATAGCCGTGATGGTCGATCTTCTGGTCCAGCCGCATCAGTTGCGGCGATACACGGCCGCCGCTGCTGCGCATCAGGTCTTTTCCCTGCTGGCGGTACTGCCGGATCATGCTGGAATGAAAAGAGATCTTCATCAGGGATACTGTGCGTGTGAAATAGTTCATGGTTACCTCCTCATTCTGCCGTCAAACGGCTCGTTTGTAAAACGTTTTCCAACCTGGCGAAGGAATTCTATCATATCGCCGCTGTCGAATTCTGTCCTATCCTGCCTTTGCACAAGAAAAATATCCATATTTTGTGAAGCGTGACGAATCTGCGTGTATATATTGAGAATTAACACGATTGTGCGACAAGAAACCGTTAAGAAAATGGCCTCTGTCGGAAGAGAAAAAGAGCGGTTCCCGCAGGGAATGACCGGGAAATGCTTCCCTTTTGCGGCGCCGTGTGCTATGATAACGGAGAATAACCGATCCCCGGGGAGGTAGCGCGATGATATGGTTCGTTGTGGCGGCGGCCAGTCTGGTGGCCGGCGTCATCCAGTCCGTTACGGGCTTTGGCTCCGTCGTGTTTCTGATGATGGTGCTGCCCTTCTATTTTGATATGATCGACGCCCCGGCGCTGGCCATCGTGGTCAACCAGCTTTTCTGCATGGCATTGTTCTGGAAGTACCGCCGGCACATTCAGTGGCGGGTGGCTCTGCCGCCCACCATCGCCTTCGGCGCGGCCAATCTGCTGACCATGCCCTTCGTGAACGGTCTTGATCTGCACATTCTGGTGCTGGCGTTCGCCGTGTTCCTGATCCTGCTGGCCCTGTATTTCCTGGTGGTGGCCAAACGGGTGCGCCTTGCGCCGAAGCCCGCCGCCGGTGTGGCCTGCGGCGCTCTGTGCGGTGTCAGCGCGGGCCTGTTCGCCATCGGCGGCCCGCCCATGGCCCTGTACTTCGTGTCGGCCACCGACAGCCACGCCAGCTATCTGGCCTGCATGCAGTTCCTGTTCACCATCACCGGCCTTACCGGCATCGTGGGCCGTCTGTGCAATGGCCTGCTCCGGCCGGAGATCCTGCCCTATGCCGCCGTAGGCACCGTCTGCATCCTGCTGGGCGCGGTGATCGGCGGAAGGATCGCCGGAAAGCTGAACGCCGACGTCATGCGCACGGTGGTGTACGTCTTCGTCGGCGTCTCCGGCGTGATCCTGCTGGCCCAGCAGCTATGAAAGGAGCAAGCGCTATGAACGAGATCATTGAGAGCCTGTACTGCCGGAAGTCCGTCCGGGTCTTTGAGGATCGGCCTGTCCCGGCTGAGATGAAGGCGGCCATCCTGAGGGCCGCCACAGAAGCCCCTACGGCGGGCTGCCAGCAGCTCTATACCATTCTGGATATCACCGACCAGGCTCTGAAGAACGCCTTGGCGGAGACCTGCGACCACCAGCCCTTCATCGCCAGGGCGCCCATGGTGCTGGTGTTCTGCGCCGACTGCAAGAAGTGGTACGACGCCTACCGCGAGGCGGGCTGCGACCCGAGAGCGCCCGGCGTGGGCGATCTGATGCTGGCCTTTTCCGACGCGGCCATCGCGGCCCAGAACGCCGTGGTGGCCGCCGAGAGCCTGGGCCTCGGCTCCTGCTATATCGGCGACATCATGGAGAACTGCGCCCAACAGCGTGCGCTGCTGCACCTGCCGGAGTATGTGTTCCCGGCGGTGATGCTGGTGTTCGGCTGGCCCACCCCGCAGCAGCGGGAGCGCCCCAAGCCCCAGCGCTGCCCTATGGCGCATATCGTCCACCAGAACACCTATCGCTCCATGGACGGGGCCGAGCTGCGGGCCATGCTGGCCCACAACTGCGGGACCAGACCCTTCGAGGAGTGGTGCGCAGCCTTCTGTGAGCGGAAGTACAACTCCGACTTTTCCCGGGAGATGACCCGCTCCGTGGCGGAATACCTCCGGCAATTCCAGCGGGGATAGACACCGCGCCGGAAACACGGTATACTGGACATACTGAATGACAAAAGGGGAGGGGATCCGTTATGCAGGTGCTGTACGCCCTGGAATCCATCCGCACGCCGTGGCTGGACACGGTGATGGCGGCCATCACCCATCTGGGGGAGGAGACCGTCTTTATGGTGACGGCGCTGTTCGTCTTCTGGTGCGTCAGCAAGCGCCACGGCTACTATCTGCTGGCGGTGGGCTTTGCCGGAACGGTGCTGAACCAGTTCCTGAAGCTGCTCTTCCGCATCCCCCGCCCGTGGGTGCTGGACAGCAACTTTACCATCGTAGAGAGCGCCCGCGCCCAAGCCACCGGTTATTCCTTCCCCAGCGGCCACACTCAGAATGCCGTGGGCACCTTCGGCGGCATCGCCCGGTTCACCCGCCGCAGGTGGGTGCGCATCGTCTGCATCGTCATCGCGGTGCTGGTGCCTTTCTCCCGCATGTATCTGGGCGTCCATACGCCGCTGGACGTGGGCGTGGCCGCCGTCACGGCGGTGGCGCTGCTGTTCCTGCTCTATCCCATCATGGAGCGCAGCGACAGCCGCCACGGTGTCATGGCTGCCGTGATCGGCGTGATGCTGGCGCTGGCGGTGGGCTATCTGCTGTTCGTGTCGCTGTATCACTTCCCGGCGGACGTGGATGCTGACAACCTGTCCCACGGCGTGGAAAACGCCTGGAAGCTGCTGGGGGCCACGGTGGGCCTGCTGGCGGCCTGGTGGCTGGATGTCCGGTTCATCCACTTCGATACCCGGGCCGTCTGGTATGTGCAGTTCATCAAGCTGGTGGGCGGTCTTGCCCTGCTGCTGGCCATCCGCGCTGTGCTGAAGGCGCCGCTGGCGGTGCTGCTGGGTGCGGGAGCGGGCGGCGCGGTGCGCTATGCCATCATGGTGCTGTTCGCCGGTGCCGTGTGGCCCATGACCTTCGCGCCGCTATGCCACGCGCTGGAAAAACGGGTCTATTGACGGAATAGAGTTCCCCTCTCACGGTGCATACTAGAGGCTGTGAACGAAATGTAAAATTTTTCACGGCGGGAACAAATAGCACTTCAAATCCGTCTATACTTATGCTATGATAACAAATGGCGCAGCCCCTGCGCCGGTACGAGAGAAAACACCCATATTTGCCCGCAAGGGCCAGAAAAAAGGAAGGGATATCGGATGAAAAAGATGATCGCCGCCCTGCTGGCGGCTATGATGATGCTGACGCTGGCCGCCTGCGGCGGCGGAAGCGATACCAAGACCGTGGACGTCCAGAAGCTGGCCGACGACCTGAAGAGCAATGTGCCCTACAGCGCCGATATGATCGCCACCGCAGTGGAGGACCTGAACTATAAGCTGGATCCCCCCGAGGGCACCACCATCACCGGCTACATGGCCGACGGCAACACCGCCGACCTGATCATCGTGGGCCAGTGCGCCAGCGAGGATGACGCCAAGACCCTGTATACCAATGTCAAGACCTACCTGGACGACCTGAAGCGGGAGGCCAACCTCTATCAGCCGGAGGAAGAGGCCCGCATCGACGGCGCGCTGCTGCGCCAGACCGGCACCCTGGTGGTGCTGTGCGTCAGCGATGACACCGCCGCCGCCACCTCCATCGTGGAGGGCTATCTGAAATGAGCCGGTACAGAGGACGCCGCCGGGGCGTGTCGCCCCTGATGCTGCTGATCGCGCTGGTGGTGGCCATCGCTGCCGTGGTGCTGATCATCATCAATCTGGGCAAGGATAAAAAGCCCGCCAATGACGACGCGGATACCCCGCCCGCCGCCGGCGATATCACCGACCCCGGCAATACGGACGACCCCAACGCCGCCGATCCCGTCACGCCGGACGACACCACCCCCACCTATCAGAAGATCGAGCTGCAGGGCGACGAGCAGCAGTATGACGCTGTGTACCGTGTGGGCGACACCGGCTATGAGATGTACAGCTATGTGGACAGCACCGCCAAGAAGTACGCCGACAATGTCAACGCCGTGGCGGACGCGCTGGCGGGCAAGGCCAACGTGTACATGCTGCCCATCCCCCTCAGCTCCGGCATCTGCCTGCCGGACGAGCTGTACGGCAAGGATATCTTCGCCGACCAGAAGACCGCCGAGCAGAAGATCATCGGCTATATGAACAGCAATGTGAAGTCCGTGGCGCTGTATGACGCGCTGCTGGCCCACCGTACCGAGTATATCTATTTCCGCACCGACCATCACTGGACGGCCACCGGCGCCTACTACGCCTACGAGCAGTTCTGCAAGGCCAAGGGCATCACCCCCACGCCCCTCGCCAGCTATAAGGTGGATGAATATGACGGCTTCCTGGGCACCTTCTACCGGGATTCCAACCAGAATGCCACAATGGGAGCCAATCCCGACAAGGTGGTGGCCTATCACCCCCTCAGCACCGAGGCTATGCTGGACTACGGCAGCGGCGAAAATGCCGACCTGACCCGGGGCAAGATCATCTATGACGAGTCCGACGCTCCCGCCAGCCTGAAATACGGCGCCTTCATCACCGGCGACAACGCCTATTCCGTCATCAACAACCCCGACGTGACCGACGGCTCAAGCTGCATCGTGGTGAAGGAGTCCTTCGGCAACGCCTTTGTGCCGTTCCTGACGGATCACTATCAGACCATCTATGTGCTGGACTACCGGTACTGGAAGGGCAGCATCAGCCAGTTCGCCCAGGATAAGGGCGTCCAGGACGTGCTGTTCGTCAATAACCTCTCCGCCATACGCTCCACCGCGCTGGTCAGCGACCTGCACAACGTGGTGTAAAACGATGCTGGCATGAAATCTTCGATTTCATTGCCAATGGGGCTTGCGGCAAGCAGAAAGATACCGGCGATATGTTGTAGGGGCGGACGACCCTGTCCGCCCTGACGGCAGGCCGCACGTTATTTGCGGGCCGACAGAGTCGTCGGCCCCTACGCCCGCATCTTACGCAAGGGGACCTTGGCCGTAATCCGCACAACCTATCATCCCCTGTGGGACAGAGCGCTGCTCTGTCCCACTTTCCGGCAAAAACGCCGTAAACGACCTGTAAATTTTCCAAAGGAGAACACCCTATGGTATTCAGCAGCACCGTCTTTCTGTTGATCTTCCTGCCCGTGGTGGCGGGGATCTATTTCCTGTGTCCCCGCAAGGCACGCAATACCGTGCTGCTGCTGTTCAGCCTGGTGTTCTACGGCTGGGGTGAGCCGAAGTATATCCTGATCATGCTGTTCTCCACGGTGTTCGACTACACCAATGCCCGGCTCATCGGCCATTTCCGGGACGCCGGGAAGCAGAAGGCCGCCAAGGCGGTGCTGATCGTGGACGTGGTGGGCAATCTGGGCATCCTGGGCTTCTTCAAGTACACGGATTTCGCCATCGACAACCTGAACAGCCTCCTGAGCGCGGGCATCCCCGCCCTGGGGCTGGCCCTGCCCATCGGCATCAGCTTCTACACCTTCCAGACCATGTCCTACACCATCGACGTGTACCGGGGCATCGTCAAGCCCCAGAAGAACATCCTCAACGTGGGCGCCTATGTGACGCTGTTTCCCCAGTTGATCGCCGGCCCCATCGTCCAGTACAAGACGGTGGAGCACGAGCTGATGTACCGCCGCGAGAGCATCTTCGAGGCCAGCCGGGGCATGCAGCGCTTCGTGGTGGGCCTTGCCAAAAAGGTGCTCATCGCCAATCAGGTGGGCGCCCTCTGGGAGCAGATCAGCGCCATGTCCGCCCCCTCCGCCGTGACGGCGTGGCTGGGCGCCATCGCCTTCACCTTCCAGATCTACTTCGATTTCTCCGGATACTCCGACATGGCCATCGGCCTGGGGCATCTGTTTGGCTTCCACTTCCTGGAAAACTTTGAGCATCCCTATGAGTCCCGCACCGTCACGGAATTCTGGCGGCGCTGGCACATCAGCCTCAGCACCTGGTTCCGGGAATACGTCTATATCCCCCTGGGCGGCAACCGTCACGGCAAGGCCCGGCAGATCCTGAACTTGGCCATCGTTTGGTTCCTGACGGGCCTGTGGCACGGCGCAAGCTGGAACTTCGTCCTGTGGGGCCTCTATTACGCGGTGCTGCTGATTCTGGAGAAGCTGTTCCTGCTGCGATGGTTGGACAAGGCCCCTAAATGGGTGGGCCATGTGTACACCATCTTCGCCTTTATCATGGGCTGGGTGCTGTTTGCCATCACCGACTTCGGCCAACTGGGACAGTACGTCTCCGCCATGTTCACCGCCCATTTCACCGACGGCACGGCGCTGTACCTGCTGCGCTCCAACGCCGTACTGCTGATCGCCGCCGCCATCGGCTGCACCACCGGCCCGCTGCGGCTGTGGAACCGCGTGGAGGACAGGCTGTCCGACACCGCCGCCGTGGCGCTGCGCACCGTGGGCGTGGTGCTGTTGCTGCTGCTGTCGGTGGCCTTCCTGGTGGGCGACAGCTATAACCCCTTCCTCTACTTCCGCTTCTAAGGAGAACCATCTATGAATGACTCGGCAAAAGGCGGCGCCCGCCTGATGAAAAGTGAACACAAGCGCCGTGAACTGGCGCCGCTGATCGCCATCTTCGGCATCCTGACGGCGCTGGCCCTGGCCTCGCTGCTGACGCCGGAGCGGGAATTCTCCCCTAACGAGAACCGCTACCTGCAACTGAAGCCGACGCTCACCTGGACGACCCTCATGGACGGCACCTTCACCCAGAAGGCGGAGGACTACACCTCCGACCAGATCGCCCTCCGGGATACCTGGATGGAGGCGGCCTCCCTGGTGCAGCGCGCCGCGGGACGGCTGGAGATCAACGACACCTGGCTGGGCTGCTCCGGCCGCTACTTCGCCAAGGTCACCCCTGACACCTTCGATACCGCCCAGTACCATAAGAATCTGGAGCAGGTGCGGACGTTCTTCGACGCCAACCCCGACAAGGACTGCCGCCTGATGATCGTCCCCACCCCCGCCTATATGCTCCGTGACGACCTGCCCGCCAACGCGCCTCTCTTCGACGCGGACACCTGCTTCGGCACACTGCTGAACGAATTCGGGAAGCAGGCCATCGACCTGCGCGCCGCCCTGATGCCCGACGCCGCCGACATGTACTACCGCACCGACCACCACTGGACCACCGAGGGCGCGCAGACCGCCTACGGCGTATGGTGCGCTGCCACCGGACATGAGCAGCAGAACTGGCAACTGGAAACGGCCAGCACCACCTTCCGGGGCACGCTGTACTCCAAGGTACTGCTGCCGGACAGCCCCTATGACAGGGTGTCCATCGCGTCTGATGCCGCCATCCGCTCCATGGACTGCGACGGCGAGGTGACCGACAGCCTATACAGCCTAGACGCCCTGGAGGAGAAGGATCACTACAAGATCTTCATGGGCGGCAACTACGCCAAGGTGGTCATTGACACCGGCGCGGACACCGGCAAGTCCCTGCTGGTGGTGAAGGACAGCTTTGCCAACAGCTTCCTGCCCTTCCTGGTGAAGGACTACGACACCATCACCGTGCTGGATCTGCGCTATTACCGGGACGGCGTGCAGTCCCTGGCGGATGAGGCCGACGATGTGCTGGTGCTGTATGAGCTGACCAACTTCGCCGCCGACAAGAACCTCTATAAGCTGAACAAGATCTGACCCCACAGAAAAAGGCAGGGCATGCGCCGCATTTGCGGCGTGCGCCTTGCCTTTTTTGCTGGAATGTGATACAATATCCCCGCAAAATCGTAACAATTCCGAAAGGAGCAATGATACTATGGAACTGAAAGACATCCTCAGCCGCGTGGATCATACCCTGCTGAGCCAGAGCGCCACCTGGGCGGAGATCCAGGCCATCTGCGACGACGGCGTCAAGTACGGCTGCGCCAGCGTGTGCATCCCCGCCAGCTATGTGAAGCAGGCGGCGGA
>CAKTZN010000049.1 GCA_934635545.1 uncultured Oscillospiraceae bacterium
CTGAGCATCACACCGCCGGCGGCGTTGATCTCCTCAATGGCCAGCTTGGCGCCGTTTTCATTGTGGGTGCCGTAAACAGCCAGGCTGCCGGTCAGCGGGCCGATCAAGCCAAGGGTAATGGTGTCGCTGCCGCCGGATGCGGCACCGTCAGATGCGGCGTCATTTCCGGAGCTGCCGCCGCAGGCGACAAGACTGAAGGCCAGGCAGCAGGCCAGCAGCATCGCAATAACTTTTTTCATTTTCATCAGAATGCCCTCCTTGTTTTGATTTTGGTCTGATAAACAGAAAAGGCGTGTGTCCGGGCTATCCCGGTCACACGCCTTTGTGTTGCGCTTTATCATAAGCGTAAATTTGAAGTTTGTCAATCGCCATAACTCTACAAAATATCCATCCAAACCGCATACACATTTGGTACATCAAACGATTTTGCGGCGCAGGGGCCGGGAGGGTGTAGAATCCTCTCCGCGCAGACAAATGTCTGTTTGTGGAATTTGTGCAAAGGGGCGATCCGGACAGCAGACGGCGCAAAAATCGCCAGGCGGGGATCCGGAATCGAAGTGCTCCGCGTTTTTACGCACCGTTTATTGCCGCTGCAAAACGCTGCCGATGTCCGCATCCAGACAGATCGACTGCCTTTCGATCTCCCGCGGGCAGGCCGCCTGCCCCTGATTGACGCAGGCATAGATGGCGTTAGGGTTCTTGGCCGTCATCTGCCAGAAGGGGTATTTGATGATAACAGGGGTGTTATAGCCCACGCCCAGCTCCAGGAATAAAAGCTTCTGCCCCTCACGGGTACGGAGGAAATTTTCATACCGCTCTGCCGCCTGGTGCCAGCCCTCGTCCTGTACAAAGGTATCATCGCAGCGGAGGTTCATGGTCATGGGCCTGCCACAGTGGGGACAGACCGGCAGAAGCTCGGACGGCACCCTCGTGTCCTTTTGCCGTGCGACCATTTCACGGATCACGGCCTCGTTATCAAAGGTCTCCTGACAGCACGGCTCGCTGCACTGGAACAAACCGTAATCCCCCTGTGTGTAGAACAGCCGCTTCTTGTCAAAGCCGGCCTTCTGAAAGCAGTGGTCAACGTTGGTGGTGATGACGAAGTAGTCCTTCCCGGTCACCAGCTTCAAGAGGTCATCATAGACCGGCTGGGGGGCGTCCTGATAGCGGTTGATGAAGATATAGCGGCTCCAGTAGGCCCAGAATTCCTCTTGCGTGGGAAAGGGATAGAAGCCGCCGCTGTACATATCCCGAATACCGTACTTCCGGGCAAAATCGGAGAAGTACTGTTCAAACCGTTCGCCGGTGTAGGTGAAGCCCGCCGCCGTGGACAGTCCGGAGCCCGCTCCGATCACCACGGCATCGCAGTCCCGTAAAGCTGTCTGCAGCCGTTCAATCTGCCCGGAGCAGCTTTTCATAGATGGCTTTGTCCAGATCCTTGAAAACATTGAAGATCACCTTCCTGACGCTGGTTTGCTTTTGCAGAAATTCTTTGACTGTCCGGACTGCGATCTCCGCCGCCGGTTCGTTGGGGAAGTGAAACTCTCCCGTGGAAATGCAGCAGAACGCCACGCTCTCCAGACCGTTCTCCGCGGCCATCTCCAGACAGGAACGGTAGCACGATGCCAGCAGCTTCTCGTCCTGTCTGCGCACCCGCCCGCTAATGATGGGGCCAACGGTGTGCAGCACATACCGGCAGGGCAGATTGAACGCCGGTGTGATCTTCGCCTGTCCGGTGGGCTCCGGATAGCCCTGCCGCTCCATCAGCTCCTCACAGGCCAGCCGCAGCTCCACGCCCGCATAGGTGTGAATGGCGTTGTCGATGCAGCGGTGGTTGGGGATATAGCAGCCGGTCATGCCGCTGTTGGCGGCGTTGACGATGGCGTCGCATTTCAGCGTGGTAATATCGCCCTGCCAGAGATACAGCCCCGGCTGGATGGGCATCAGGTCGGCAGCGTCGGTAACACCCTTTGCGGCGGTCTCGCCTTGCAGATAAGCGTCCTGCATTTGCAGGAACTCCGCGCCGATGCGCGCCGGTCTGCGGAGGTTCATCAGTCCCCGCAGGAGCTGGCGCTGGCTGTCCGTATCTGTTGGTATGGCTATATCACGGTATTCTGGCTGCTCTTTCAACAGTGACTGGATCAAAAACAACCGCTTTTCACTCTGGTTCATGCTGTATCACCTCTGCATCATTTTATCACGTGTTTACCGCCGCGTCGATCAGAATTCGTAGGGCGGGTTGCCGGAGAAGTCCGCGATGACGCCGTGGGCATCCGCCAGATAGAACACCTCAAAAATGGGGTTGGTGGCCTCGCCGTACTGGCTCTTCACGATGGGATTCCGGATGCACATCTCCTTGGCGGCCATGTTGTTCTCGAACACCGCCTTGCCGTGCAGACGGATCCACGCATAGTCCGGGCTGGAAACGGAGATCTCCACCTCCGGGTTCTGCTGCATGTCCTTATAGACCTCCTTGGTGCTGTTGGTACAGAACCACAGCTTGCCGTCCAGTTCGCCGGCGAACATGAAGGGGCGGCACTTGGCCTTGCCGTCACGGCCCACGGTGGCCAGATACTGCACGGGGTTGGCGTTCAGAAATTCTACGACTTTGTTCATGATAAATACCTCCAAATGGTGTTTGATGCCGAAAGGTTGATTTTTTCTTTCGTTGGCATTATAATAACGCCATAGCGCCCATTCGTAAAGTAAGCACAATATTGTGGCGTAGTTACCAAAAGGATACTATGCGTCTTGCTTCATCTTGTGTCAAAGCCTTGTCCCATGCGGGTTTCATGGTTTTGCGACGATTCATCTTACACCATCTTGGTTCGTCTTGTTTTCCGTAATTGGTGTACGGATTGGTGTAAAATGCAGATTCGCATTGGTGTAAAACACGGTTTCAAAAGAAAGAGTATCGAGATCATCCCGATACAAGAAACGGCGGCTCTGAAAATCAAAGCCGCCGTTTCAAATGGGCGTGTCAATATGGCTGCTGCACGACGACTTTTTTTCTTTTGACGTCGTGCGGCAGAGTACCTCATATCGAATAGAAAGGAAAGTTACTCTTTCTCTTCTGCAGGAGCGACCTTAGCGTAGCCGTTCCATGCAAACAGGGCTTCTTTGCTTTCGTCAGCAAGCATCTTGTCGATGTTGCAGAGGTACAGGTAGTGATCGCCGGACTCCACGGTTTTCTCCAGCGTGACCTCAAAGGCGATACGGCTATCTTCGGGGATCTGAATATCCGTCCCCTCAATGCTCTGCAAAGCAATAGGCGTTTCTGCCAGTTTGTCCTTTTTGCCGCCGTTGGCGCTGCCGTAGGCCATAACTGCGTCTTTCAGGCTGACACCGGGGGCTGCCAAAACAGCCTTGCCGGTTCTGCGGATGTTTTCACCGCTGTTGGCTGCCTTACCCATAGCAAAGGCCAGCATGGGCGGGTTAAAGGATGCGTACATAAAGAAAGACACGGGTGCCATATTCAGCTTGCCGTCCTCTTTCTTCGTACAGACCAGTACCAGCGGATCGGGAGAAGTCAGAGCGGTTGCCTGACCGATGTTGATTTCTTTCATAGCAAAATCTCCTTTGGACTTTTTTGCCGAAACGCTTGATTTCGCTCGGTAGTTTTATTATACTAAGAGCGAATATTAAATCAAGTACGCAGATTATTCTGACTGAGTACGAAATATCATACCAAAGGAGCGATTCAATGAGCAAAGAAATGTCTTATGCGGAATATATGGAGCTTGTTCATAACGGCATTACCACGCAGGCCGGAAATTGCCCTGTGACACCGCTTTTGGAAATGCTGCAAGGCCGCTGGAAGTTTCAGATCATTTATGAGCTGTGCATCCAAAGCCCTATCCGCTTCGGAGAGCTGAAAAAGGCGCTGGGCGGCATTACGAATACCATGCTGACTTCCTCGCTGCGGGAATTGGAGCAGGACGGTCTGGTTGACCGAGTGCAATTCAACGAGATACCACCCCATGTGGAATACTCGCTTTCTGACAAAGGGAAAGATTTACTGCCGGTCTTTTATGAAATGACAAAATGGGGCTTTAAGTATTTGGAGTAAAACAATGATCGATAAAATGCTGATTCGTGGAGCGAAAGTCCGCAACCTTATGCGTCTGCACCTCATTAAGGTGTAGTTACCAAAAGGATACGATTGGAGGATATCATGGAAAAAGCCGTCAAAAATGAACTGCCCGCCTGCCCGGTGGAGACCACGCTGACCCTCATCGGGGACAAATGGAAGGTGCTGATCCTGCGGGACCTGATGCCGGGAACAAAGCGGTTCGGCGAACTGAAGAAGTCCATCGGAAACGTCTCGCAGAAGGTGCTGACTGCCCAACTCCGGGCAATGGAGGAAAACGGGCTTGTTCATCGTGAGGTCTATGCCGAGGTGCCGCCGCGGGTAGAGTATTCCCTGACCGAGCTGGGCAGAAGCCTGAAGCCCATTCTGGATTCCATGTGGACGTGGGGCGAGGGATATCAGAAGCAGCAAGGGGCGCAGTTGGATTGAAGCATGAAAGGAGCACCTCTTTCGGGAAACCGAAAGAGGTGCTCCTTTGTATCCGGCTCAGATGACCTGCTGCTCCTTCAGGGCGGTCAGGTCTGCTTCGGTCAGGCCCAGCAGCTCACCATAGATGGCGGCGTTGTCCTGGCCCAGATCCGGGGCGGGGCGGGAGATGTCAGCCTTGGTGTCCAGCAGCTTCACGGGGTTACCGTTGACCTTCATGTCACCGATGATGGGATGGTGCATGGGGACGAACATCTCGCGGGCACCGGCGATATGGGGATCGGTAGTGACGCGCTTCAGATCGTTGATGGGGGAAGCGGGCACGCCGGCGGCCAGGATCAGCTCCACGCACTCGTTGATGGTGTGCTGGGTGGTCCACTTCTCGATCTCGGGCTTCAGGGCCTCGTGATTCTCGCAGCGGTGGACGTTGGTATCGAACCGGGGATCGGTCAGCAGATCCTCCCGCATCAGCACCTTGGTGCACAGCAGGGTATACAGCTTGTCGTTGCCGCAGCCGATGACGAACAGACCGTCGCTGGCCTGGAAGGAGTCATAGGGGTAGGCGGAGGCATAGCGGTTGCCCATCAGCTCAGGCTGCTTGCCGGAGGCGAAGTAGCGCTGGGTGCCGGTCTCCAGGCTGGAGACGACCGAGTCCACCAGGGACACGTCCACGCGCTGGCCCTTGCCGGTCAGCTCACGGGCATGGAGGGCCGTCAGGATGCCGATGGTCAGGTTCATGCCGCCCAGCACGTCGCCCATGGCGTTGCCGACGCGGAGGGGATGGCCACCGGCCTCACCGGTGATGCTCATCAGACCGCCGCTGGACTGGGCGATGATGTCATAGCCGGGGCGCTGGGAATAGGGTCCGTAGCAGCCAAAGCCGGAGACGGCGCCGTAGATGATCTGGTCGTTGACCTCCTTCAGCACATCATAGCCCACGCCCAGCTTGTCCATAACGCCGGGACGGTAGTTCTCCACCACCACATCCGCCTTCTTGACCATCTCCAGGAACAGCTTCTTGCCCTCCGGGGCCTTCAGGTTCAGGGTGATGCCCTTCTTGTTGCGGTTGACGTTGGCGTAGTACATGCTGGCGCCGTTCTTCAGGGGGCCGAAGGCACGGGTATCGTCGCCCTTGCCGGGAACCTCGATCTTGATGACGTTGGCGCCGAAGTCCGCCAGCATCATGGTGCAGTAGGGGCCAGCCAGAACACGGGTCAGATCCAGAACCGTGATATCACTCAGTGCTTTTTTCATAGTGTGTATGCTCCTTCATTCAAAAAACTGCTTTCCGACACAGCCTTTGATGGCCTTTATGATAGCAGGGTTTCTTCCGCAAGGCCAAACGAAACGCCTCCGCTGCGAAACATCTTGCCTTTTGTTTCAAACTGTGGTATTTTCTTTTTCGTGAAACAAAGTTGCCACACCGGCTGGCGGAAAACCGCACCAAAGGAGACACGCACCATGGAAGAATTGCAAAAAAAGACGGAAAAGCCCTATAAGGTCTGCTTTCTGGGCTATTCAAAGCTCAGCGAGGTGGCCCGTGAGGTCATTGACAGCCTGCCGGACAGCGACGTGGAATACGTTCTGATGGAGAGCAATCTGGAAAATCAGGACACCTGTGTGGAGGAGGCCCGGCAGTTGGGCTGCAGCGTATTTGTAGCAGGCCCCGGCAACGCGGCCCGGTTCTCCACCCACTACGACGATCCGCTGGTGGAGATCTCCATCCGCTACATCGACTACGCCATCGCTATCCGCAAGGCGCTGAACAAAGGCTGCCAAAAAATATGTATCGCCCGGCACCGGTTTTCCGCGCCGCCGGATCTTCCCATGCTGGAGAAGCTGATGGAAACGCCCCTGCAGGAGCTGACCTTTGAGAGCATCGCGGAGCTGCGGGAGCAGATCCGCACTTCGGACTGCGACGCCTTTATCGGCGCCACAGCGGCCAGCGAGACCGCCAACGATCTGGGCCGGACGGGGGTCCTGGTCTATTACGGCAAGGAGTCCATCCGCGATGCCTGCCTGCGGGCAGGCGATCGGGCACGGAAACTGCATGAAAGCCGCCAGTCCCGGGAGATCACCAACGCCATCCTGAACAACAGCCAGTTCGGCATGATCGTCACCGATGCCGAGGGGCGGGTGAAGCTGTTCAACCGGACGGCACAGCGTTTTACCGGCATCGCCGCCTCCCAGATCCGGGGCAAGTTGCTGACGGATTTCTTCCCCAATCTGTCCATCGCGGCGCTGCTGAAGAGCGGGCAGAGCCGCTCCGACTCCTACCGGCTGGTGGTGGGTGCCATGATGCGCTGCGTACAGGAGCGCATTACCCAGGATCGCCGCACCATCGGCGTGCTCATCACCCTGTATCCCGAATCCCACAACCGGAAGAAGGCGGAGCAGGATACGCCCAGCCTGGCCCGGATCGTGTGCCGCTGGGAGGACGTGATCGCCGAATCCCCTATTATGAAAAAGACGGTGGAGCAGGGGCAGAACCTGGCCAGGCTCCACTATCCCACCATGATACTGGGTCAGCCCGGCTCCGGCCGTGAGATCTTTGCCCGCTGCATGCACAGTGCCTCAACGCAGGCGCAGAAGCCCTGCATCACCATTGATCTGGCCACCATTGCGCCGGAGGACGCGCCCCACATCCTGCTGGGCTACGAGCGGCAGGATGACACGGTGTCCGGCCTGCTGACCAGCGCCAACGGCGGCAGCGTGATCCTGAAAAACGTGGCGCTGGCCAAGCCAGTGGTACATGCCTGCCTGATGCAGGCGCTGACCTCCCGCCACATCTTCCGGCCCGGTATGACCGCCCCGCTGCTGCTGGATCTGATGGTCTATACCATTATGACACCGGAGGAGGCCCGCGCCATTCCTGCCGACCTGCAAAGCTGCCTGTCCATCTGCCAGTTGGAGCTGCCCTCGCTCATCCAGCGGAAGGAGGACATCGTCCCGCTGTTCCTGCGGAGCCTGTCCAGCAACACCGGGTATCATCACCGGCTGGCCCTGTCGGAGCAGATGCAGGCGCTGCTGGTCTTCCACAGTTGGCCCGGCCAACTGCAGGAGCTTCAGGCCGTCTGCACCCGGTATGTCATCGCCATGTCACGGCTGGAGAAGGCCACCCCCAAGGCCCAGTATCTCCTGCTGCTGCAGGCCATCGGCGAGGAGACTATTTTCCGTGAGATCCTGGCGCAGCACCCGGCCCTGACCCAGCGGCCCGTGGTGGATAAGGAGGCATTCTTACAGGGCATCCTGCAGATCAAGACGCTGATGAAGTACTCCAACGACACGCTGGCGGAGAAACTGTCCGTCAGCCGCACCACCATCTGGCGTATCTTACAGGACACCGCCCAGAACGGCGAAGACGCCTGACACAGATCACATCAAAAACAGCCGCGTAGGCAATTACGCGACTGTTTTTACATCCTGTGCCAATTTTTCCCAGCACCCCGCCGGGGGATCGTCCTTTTCACCGACGGATTTCTTTGCAAAATCGTTTCACACCTTCTGATATGCCATATTTTGAAACGTATTTCGCGGTCGTTTTCGGCAGCAAGTCCTTTGACTCGTTCTCACAAACCCCTTACTGGTATAATAGCCTCACTTCCGACACAGTGAATCACACCGAACAGTAAGGAGTAGAGTCACATGGCAAAAGTTGAATTGTATGAAGTCGGTCCCCGTGACGGCTTTCAGAATCTGAAGGACATTGTTCCCACGGAAACCAAGCTGGATCTCATCGACCGCATGGTGGGTACCGGCATCCGCCACCTCCAGTGCACCTCTTTCGTCAGCCCCAAGGCCATCCCCCAGATGGCTGACGCCAAGGTACTGGCTGCCGCCTGCGTGGAGAAGTACCCCGACCTGGATCTGTTTGCCCTGATCCCCAACCTGTACGGCGCAAAGGCCGCTCTGGCTGCCGGTATCAAGAGCGTGGACATGGTCATTTCCCTCAGCGAGTCCCACAATAAGGCCAACATCAACCGTACTCACGAGCAGTCCTTTGCTGAGCTGCGCAACGTGCTGGACAACTGCCCGGAGCTGAAGCTGACCGTGGATATCGCCACCGCCTTCGGCTGCCCCTTTGAGGGTATCCCCACCGTCAGCAGTCTGGTGGACCTGATCGGTAAGGTGCGTGAATACGGCATCCGCAACTTTACTCTGGGCGACACCATCGGCGTGGCCAACCCCAAGCAGGTGCGTGAGACCGTCAAGGCTCTGACCGACGCGTATCCCGACTGTGTCTTCCGTCCCCACTTCCACGATACCCGCAACAACGGCATCGTCAACACCATCACCGCCATCGAGTGCGGCATCACTGAGGTAGAGACCACCCTGGGCGGTCTGGGCGGCTGCCCCTTCGCCCCCGGTGCCTCCGGCAACACCGCCACCGAGGATCTGGTGTGGCTGCTGGACCGCATGGGTTATGAGACCGGCGTGGACTTTGAAAAGGCGCTGGCCGCCGCCCAGTACGAGCACTCCCTGCTGGTGGGCAATTACAGCGGCCACCAGATGAATATCACCAAGCGCAGCGCCTGCTGCGGTTGATCCGGATAAGGAGGTAACACTATGAATCTCGCTGCTATGGACGTGATCGCCCTTGTGATCTTCCTGGGCGTCATCATTCTGGCCTTTGTCCGCAAGATCAACGTGGGCATCCTGGCCGTCGCCGCCGGTGTCATCGCCGTCCGTCTGTTCGGCATGACCGATAAGGATCTGATCGGCGGCTTCAGCTCCTCCATGTTCGTGACATTGGTAGGTATCACGCTGCTGTTCGCCACCATCAACGCCACCGGTGCACTGGATCTGCTGGCCCGCAAGATCATTGCCCTGGCTGGCAACAAGGTCTGGGTCATCCCCATCGTCATCTACATCGCCGGCTTCGTCATCGCCGGTGTCGGCCCCGGCGCCGTTCCCGCGCTGGCCATCATCCCCGCCCTGGGCGTGACCATCGCCCTGGAGGTGGGCTACAACCCGGTCATGCTGGCGCTGATCGGTGAGTGCGGCCTGATGGCGGGCCGTATGACTCCCATCACCCCTGAGGCGGCCATCATCACAGCCGCCGCTGCTGAAAGCGGTCTGGGCGACGTGATGCCCACCATTCTGGTGTGCCAGACGCTGGTGACCATCGTGTTCTCCGTGGTGCTGTTCTTCATCTTCAAGGGCTACCGCGTCAAGGCCCCCGAAAAGGCCATGAACCTGCGTGATCTGGAGAAGTTCAACGGCAAGCAGATCGCCTCTCTGTGCGGCATTCTCGCCATGCTGGTGCTGATCATCTTCTGCAATGTAAACATCGGCCTGTCCGCCTTCTTCGTGGCTGCCGTGCTGCTGCTGTTCCATGTGGCCGAGGATGGCGCCTGCCTGAAGTCCCTGCCCTGGGGCACCATCGTGATGGTGCTGAGCGTGGGCGCGCTGATGAACATCGTAGACGCCGCCGGCGGCATCGACCTGCTGAGCAATGCCCTGTCCTCCATCATGACCCCCTTCACCGCTACCCCCTTCATGGGCATCTCCGCCGGTCTGCTGAGCATGGTGAGCTCTGCCCTCGGCGTGGTGTATCCCACCATGATGCCCATGAGCGTGGATATCGCCGCCGAGGTGGGCGGCAACATCAATCCCGTGGCATTGATGGCCGCGGTGGGCGCAGGCGGCTCGCTGTCCGGTGTTTCTCCCCTTTCTACCGGCGGCGCGCTGATCCTGGCCGCCCTGGGTACCGCCAAGAAGGACTTCACCGGTCCCGAGGAGCGCAAGACCTTCCTGCAACTGTTCGTGATGGCCGGTGTGGGCCTGCTGGTGATCGTGGTGGTCTCCGCACTGATCTACAACCCCATCGCCAACCTGCTGTATCAGGCGTGACATACGTCCCCGCGCCAACGGCTGCGATAGCAGGCAGTCTTGATTGTATTGCATCCGTATTGCATCAAACAAAACCTCCGGCACAGCCGGAGGTTTTGTCTTCCTGTTTTCGGCTCAGCGGGGCGTCCGGCCTCGTTGGCAGAAGCGGCGCAGGTCACAGGATAACGCGTTTTCCGGATTTCAGCACGCAGGCGGGCTTCCCGGTTCATCAGGGAAATATCCGCCAGCGCCGCTTTGGTGTGCCGCATTATTTCCAGCGTGGCGGCCGTACCGTCCTCATATCGCCAGGCGGAGTCCCCTCCGCGCAGGCAGCGGTCATCCATATACCGGTGCGTGCCGCCATATACAAAGTCCGGCATCGTTGTGCTCACCTCTTATCCCTCTAAAAATTTTTCAAAAAAGTATTGACAAATAACGGCAGCATATGCTATAGTAATTCGTGCCTGTCGAGCACATGGCGGCGTAGCTCAGTTGGCTAGAGCATGCGGTTCATACCCGCAGTGTCACCGGTTCGAATCCAGTCGCCGCTACCATCGCGGGAGAGATGGCAACATCTCTCCCGCACCCTTCGACAGGGTTATGGCCCGTTGGTCAAGTGGTTAAGACACGGCCCTTTCACGGCTGTAACATGGGTTCGAGTCCCGTACGGGTCACCACT
>CAKTZN010000050.1 GCA_934635545.1 uncultured Oscillospiraceae bacterium
GGGTGGTGTTGACGCACAGGTGATAGGCCTCTTTGGTGCCCCACTTGGTGTCGGCGTACATCAGGTGGTTCTGGGCACGCTCCTTGTCGATGCGGCGGATGGCCTTCTCCATCTCGGAGCGGGTCAGGTGCTCGCCCTCCGGGGCACGCTTCATGCAGCGCTCCACCTTGGCGTCCATGTCGGCATAGACAAACAGGTTCAGGGGATGGTAGTCCTTCAGGATCACGTCGGCGCAGCGGCCCACGATCACGCAGTCGCCCTGCTGGGCGAACTTCTCCAGCAGCTGCCGCTGGGCCACCGCCACGCGGATGGGCTGATCCATCACGGTAACGGGCATCATGGCCAGACGATGGCCGATGGTCATGGGATAGGCGGCTTCGATGCACTTCTCCCCCACGTTGGCCACGTAGTCGGCGTTCAGGCCGTTTTCCTTGGCGATCATCTCAATGATCTGATGGTCATAGCAGGGGATGTGCAGGGCCTCGGCCAGGCGCTTGCCCAGCTCACGGCCGCCGCTGCCAAACTCACGGCTGATGGTAATAATCATACGATCACTCCTTTATTACGATCAATATTCATAGCAGCTTCCGCCCACAAACTCACGCACCAGCGAGTTCTGAGGCACATAGGGACAGTGCAGCGGCGGAACGCCCCGCACTACCTTCATCAAGTCGGTCAGGCCGTGAGACTCCAGAAACTCCGGCGTCATCTCCTCGCGGAAGCAGGGGATCTCATTGAGATATTTGGCGAGGATACAGGGCTCATAGTCGTGGAAGGTGTCGATGTGAATGGCGGCGTTGTTCTTATAGGGCTGGATATAGTTGATCTCGCCGCGATCCACGCTCTGGGCACGATCCACCGTCTCGGCGATGCTGTGGCCGCGGGTGTTGTAGTCGCGGATCATGCGGCGGGCCACCCGGAGCTGCTCCGGCCGGACGATCTTGTCGTCGTCAGTGATGATACGGGTGCGGGGCGCCACATACACGCCGTTGGCCACGCCGCGGATCTTATCGAAGATCAGCGGGTTGAGCATGTGGATGCCCTCGGCGATGATGACGGCGTCGGTATAGCCCTGCATCTTCGTATAGCCGCCGGTGGTGCCGTTCTTGAAGTCGTACCAGGGGATCTCCACCTCTTTGCCGTCCATCAGGCGGCTGATGCAGCCGATCAGGCTGTCCACGTCCACGCAATAGGGGGACTCCCAATCCGTCAGCTCGGGGGGACGGCGGTCAAGCGGCAGGAAGAAGTTATCCATATGGATCACGCAGACCTTGACACCCAGGTTCTTCAGATAGTCCTCCAGTCGCAGGGCGGTGGTGGTCTTGCCGGAGCCGGAGGGGCCGGTCAGCGCCACCACGGGGCGTTCCTGCCGGGTGGAGAGAATGGAGGCGGCTGCGGCGCTGATCTTATCGTGAAAGACCTCCTCGCAGCGCAGGACGAACTGGGTCTCGTTCCGCATGGCGTTATTGATGTTTTCCAGGTCGATGACTCGCATGCAATGCGCTCCTTTCGGGACTTTGATTGTCCTATAGTATACCACATTTTACCCGGCGGCGCAAGAAAAAAGAACGGAGACGCCGCTGGGTGGCGGCGTCTCCTGTGTGAGACTTACTTATTCTGCTCCCACTCCTTCAGGGGCTTCAGCTCCTCATAGAGGCGCACATAGCTGCGGTGGCGGCTCTGGGGGATCCTGCCGTCCTTCACCGCCTGCAGCACGGCGCAGCCTTTCTCCTTCACGTGCTGGCAGCCAGTGAAGCGGCAGCCGTCCAGATAGGGGGCGAACTCCGGAAAGGTCTCCGGCAGGTGCTGCTTCAGCTCCCACTCCAGAGACTGGGCGTCGAAGGAGGAGAAGCCGGGGGTGTCGATGACGTAGGTGGCGTCGTCCAGGGGGAACAGCTCCACATGGCGGGTGGTGTGACGGCCGCGGCCCAGGGCCTTGCTGACCTCCCCTACCGGCAGGTCAAAATGGGGCGCCAGGGCGTTCAGCAGGCTGGATTTTCCCACGCCGGAGTTGCCGGTGAGGACGCTCAGCCTGCCCCGCAGGGCCTGGTATAGTTGGGGGATGCCCTCGCCTGTGGCGGCGCTGGCCCGCAGCACCGGAATGGCGGAGGCGCTGTAAATGTCGTAGAGCTCGTCCGCCCGATCCAGGTCGCACTTGTTCAGCACCACCAGCACCTGGCAGCCCTTCAGCGTGGCGATGGCGCTGATGCGGTCGATGAGGTAGGGATCCGTCACCGGGATGGCGGCGGAGGCGATGACCACCAACTGATCCACATTGGCGGCGGCTGGCCGCTGGAATTGGCTGGTGCGGGGCTCGATGGTCTGGACGACCCCTTCTCCCCCGCCCAGCTCCTGGATCTCCACCCAGTCGCCCACCAGGGGGCTCATGCCCTCCTTGCGGAACTTGCCCCGGGCGCGGCACTGGATGATCCCACTGCCGGTATTCACATAGTAAAAGCCGCTGAGGGCTTTCTCAATTCTGCCCCGGCTCAAAAGCTGATCACCTGCGAGTCTGTCGCTTCTCCGTTGATCCGGGCGTACACCGTGGAGGCGGTGCCCACCTCGCCGACGAAGTCATAGTCCACCGTGGCGTCAGAGCCGCTGACAATGATGGCGTCCATCACCTTATCATCCATGATGAATTCCACGCGGATGGTATCCTCTTCGCTGAACTTGTCGGGGATCAGGAACTGGACGCGGATGGAGCGGGTCTGCTCGCCGATGGAGCCGTAGACGGTGAAGATGATCTCCGTGCCGCCCTGTACCTGGGTATTGTTGGAAATGCTCTGATCCAGCACATCCCCCTCGCGGGCGAAGGGATCGTAATAGCGGTATTCCGGTGTGCCCACCTTCAGGCCCAGCTTCTCCGCCTCTTCCTTGGCCTTGGTATAGGTCATGCCCAAAAAGCTGGGTACGGTGATCTTCTCCGGACCCTTGCTGACGGTCAGCGTGATGCTGTCGCCCTTCTTCAGGACAGTGCCGCGCACCGGGTCTGTGGCCATGACCTGCCCGGCGGGGAATTCGTCAGAGAATGCCTCGTCCGAATCGACCCGCAGATTCAGGTCGTACTGCTGCAGCTTCATCTTGGCGTTCTGGTACACGTTGCCCAGCAGATCGGGCATGGTGATCTCCTCCCGCTCGGCACAGATGTAGACCTGGATGACAAAGTTGCTGTAACGCACAACCTTGGCGGCGGGATCCTGCTGTACGATCTGGCCGGGCTGGTAGTGGTCGTCGTTCAGGGTGCCCACCACCTCGATGGTGAAGATATCCTTGATCTCCTCCAACTGGTTGGCCTCTTCAACGGTATAGCCCAGGATGTTGGGGACCTCGTACTCCTTGCTCTTATTGCCGCCGAAGCCGGCGAAGATCACCACAAAGATCAGCACGATCAGCGCCACACCGGCGCCCAGCAGGGCAACGATCTTCTTATTCTCGCGGATATAATCGAAGATGGACACGCCGTCGTCATCGTCGTCCCCGTCATCGTAGTCGCTCTTATCCTCCGCCCGGTGCTTCCGGACCGCGGCGGTGACCTGCTGCACCGGCACCTGGCTGGTGGGCTGGCTGTCCACGTTCTCCGTCAGCTCGGTGCGGATATAGTCCATGTCGATGGTGGGATCCTTGCGGAATTTCTCCAGATCCAGCAGCATGGCGTCGGCGCTCTGATACCGCTTGTTCAGGTCGGCGTTCATGGCCTTCATGCAGATGAGCTCCAGCGCCTCGGGAATATCCGGGTTCAGCTCACGGGGACTGAGGGGTACGCTGCTGAGGTGCTGGATGGCCACGGACACGGCGCTGTTCCCCTCGAAGGGCAGGCGGCCGGTGAGCATTTCATACAGCACCACGCCGGCGCTGTAAATATCGCTGCGGGCGTCCAGACGTTCGCCCTTGGCCTGCTCCGGCGAGATATAGTGGACGCTGCCCAGCGCCTCCTGGGCCAGGGTCTGGTGGGCGTCGGCCAGGCAGGCGATGCCGAAATCGGCCACCTTCACGCTGCCGTCCCGTAGCACCATGATGTTCTGGGGCTTGATGTCCCGGTGGATGATGCCGCGGCTGTGGGCGTGGCTGAGGCCGCGCATGATCTGGGTGATGAAGTGCAGCGCTTCCCGCCAGTCCATTTTGCCCCGGCGCTCCATATACTGCTTCAGGGTAATGCCGTCGATCAGCTCCATGACGATGTAGTCGATGCCCTGGGAGCTGGAGACATCGTAAATGGAGACGATATTGGCATGGCTGAGCTGGGCGACCGCCAGGGACTCGTCCCGGAAGCGGCGGCGGAACTCGGCGTTCTCCGCCAGCTCACTTTTCAGTATTTTGATGGCCACAAGCCGGTTAAGGCGATGACACTTGGCCTTATAGACATTGGCCATGCCGCCGGTGCCGATCAGCTCCAGCAGTTCATAGCGGTTATCCAGCATTTTTCCAATGTATTGATCCATCTGTGGTCATCTCCTTTCATAGATTCTGCAGCAGGACGACCGTCACGTTGTCCGGCGCGCCCTGTGCCTTGGCAAGAGCCATCAAACGATCCAGGCAGCCATCCAGGTCGCTTTCGTGCATGACCTCGAACAGCATCTCCTGATCGGTCACGGTATTGACCAGTCCGTCGGTACACAGCAGCAGGAAGTCCCCCTGCTGCCACGGGACACGGAAGCTGTCGGCCTCTACCCTTTCGTCGGGACCCAGGGCCCGGGTGATCAGGTTCCGCCGGGGATGGCGGCGGGCCTGGGCCGGGGTGATATCGCCCCGCTCCACCATGTTCTCCACCACCGAGTGATCCCGGGTGATCTGGCGGATGCCGGTCTCGTTCAGGAGATAGCCCCGGCTGTCGCCTACGTTGAAGAGCACGGCCTCACTGTCACGGCAGACGGCGCACACCAGCGTGGTGCCCATGTGGGACAGGCTCTCATCCTCTCTGGCACGGGCGCGGATGGCCAGGTTCGCCTGGTCGATGGCGTGCAGCACCGCCTCGTTGATCTGCGGCCAGCCCATGGCGGGCTTCAGCGCGGCCTGCAGCTCATGCAGCAGCGTATCCACCGCGATGCTGCTGGCGGTATGGCCGCCGTTGGTGCCGCCCATACCGTCGCACACCACAGCCACGGTGCAGTCCGCCGCCACAGCGGTGGCGTAGGCGTCCTGATTTTCACGCCGCACCAGTCCGGTGTCGGTAATGCCCCAAATTCTCATCGTTTCTCCTCCTCCATGGCCTTGCGGCGCAACTGGCCGCAGGAAGCGTCGATATCGCCGCCCAGGCTGCGCCGGACGGTGGCGGTAATGCCGTGGGATTCCAGGCGCTTCTGGAAGGCCGCCGTGCGGCGGCTGGGCTTGAACGGACTTTCCGTTACCTCGTTCAGGGGGATCAGGTTCACATGGCCCGGCATTCCCTTGATGCGCTGGGCGATGAGATCCGCCTGCCAATCGCTGTCGTTGACGCCGTCAATCATGGCGTACTCGAAGCTGATGCGGCGGCCCGTCTTCCGGAAATACCGGTGGCAGGCAGCAAACAGCTCCTCTACGTCGTAGGCCTTGTTGACCGGCATGATCTTCGAGCGGGTCTCGCTGTCCGGCGCGTGGAGGGACACCGACAGGGTGAGCTGCAGATTCAGCTCCGCCAGCGCGTCGATCTGTGGCACGATGCCGCAGGTGGACAGGCTGATGTGCCGCATGCCGATGTTCAGGCCGTCCGGGCTGTTGACCAGCTCCAGGAATTTCAGGACGTTGTCCTTGTTGTCCAGCGGCTCACCAATGCCCATCAGCACGATGTTGGAGATCTCCAGACCGCTATCCAACTGGGTGAAAAGCACCTGATCCAGGATTTCGGACGGCGTCAGATCCCGCACCTTTCCGGCGATGGTGCTGGCGCAGAAGGCGCAGCCCATGCGGCAGCCCACCTGGGAGGAGATGCACACGGTGTTGCCGTGGTGATAGCGCATCAGCACCGTTTCGATGCAGTTGCCGTCCTCCAGCCGCCAGAGGTATTTCACCGTGCCGTCGTGCCAGGAGACCTGCTTGCGCGCCACCGTGGGCACCGTGATGCGGCAGCTTTCCGCCAGCTTCTGCCGCAGGGGCTTGCTGAGGTTGCTCATGTCCTCGAAAGAGGTCACGCCCCGGTGCAGCCAGGTGAACACCTGCTTGCCGCGAAAGGCGGGCTCGCCCATCTCACGCAGCAGTTGGGTGATCTCCGGCAGATTCAGAGATTTGATGTCAGTCATAGGCAGTTCCTTACTTATCCTTTTCCAGACGGCAGATATAGAAGCCGTCGGTGCCCCAGCGCTGCGGCCACAGGGTCAGGTGTCCGTCGCAGCCGCCGATGGGTGTGGGCAGCACGAAGGGCGACAGGTGAAACTCCGGGTGGGCCTTCAGAAACCAGGTGACCACCTCCTGATTCTCCTCCGGCAGCACGGTGCAGGTGGAGTAGATCAGGGTGCCGCCGGGACGGACGTAGCCGGCAGCATTTTCCAGGATGGCACGCTGCTCACGGGGCAGCTTTGCCAGCTCCTTGGGGTTCTTGTAGCGGATGTCCGGCTTTTTGCGGATGATGCCAAGGCCGGAGCAGGGCACGTCGGCCACCACCAGGTCGGCCTGTTCGATCCAGGCCTCGTGCCGTTCACGGCCATCGGCCAGAGCGGTGCGGATGGAGTGCAGGCCCAGGCGAGCCGCGCCATTGTCGATGAGCTTCAGCTTATGGGGATGCACATCGCAGGACAGGATGTCTCCCTTGTCCTGCATGTCGATGGCCAGGGCAAAGGACTTGCCGCCCGGCGCGGCGCAGACGTCCAGTACCCGGTCTGTCTCCCGCGGCGCGGCCACGGTGGCCACCAGGCGGGCCGCCGCGTCCTGTACGGTGAACAAGCCCTCGCGGAAGGCGCTCAGGCGCTCCATATCGCCGGTGCCGCTGACCTCGAAGCAACCGGGCAGCCAGGGGTGGGACTCCACCGTGGCGCCGGTGGCGCGCAGGGCCTTCTCCAGCGCCTCGGGGGTGGTTTTCATAGTGTTGGTCTGGATGGTAGTGGGCACGATGGCGTTGTTGCAGCGGAGATACTGCTCCGCCTCCTCCGCGCCCAGAATGTCGATGAGCCGGGTCACCAGCCACTTGGGATGGCTGTACCGCAGCGACAGATAGTCCGCCGTGCTGCCCCGGGGCAGCTCCGGCATATCCAGCCAGTTGGTGACGAATTTCCGCAGCACCGCGTTGACCATGCCCGCCGCGCGGGGACGGCCGTGGCGCTTGGTCATCTCCACCGCCTCGTTGACGGCGGCCCGGTGGGGGATCTTATCCATAAAGAGGATCTGATACGCGCCGATCCGCAGGATATTCAGGATCAGCGGCTCCAGCCGCTCCGCCTTCTGGGTGCACCAGAGGCTGATGTAGTAGTCCAGATACATGCGGTTCTGGATCACGCCGTAGGCGATGCGGCTGGCCAGCGCGGCATCCCGGCTGTCCAGGCCGTTTTTGGCGATGGTGCGCTTCAGGCTGCCGTCGGACCAGGCGTTGGCGGCGGAGACGCTCAGCAGCACCTCCAGCGCGGTATCACGGGCGTTGCCCTTCCGTCTCTCGTTCATAGGCAGACGGGGATGGGGTGGCCCGCCAGATAGGCGGCGGCGGCCATACGCTTGCCGCCCTGGGCCTGCAATTCCAGAATACGCAGCAGCTTGCCGTCGCCGCAGGCGATGGCGATGCCCTTCTTATTGGCCTCCACCACGGAGCCGGGAGCGGCGGCGGTCTCCTCGCCCACGGCGGTGCGATAGACCTTCACGGCGGCGCCGTTCAGTTCCATCGTGGCACAGGGCCAGGGAATCAGGCCACGCACCTGGTCATGGAGCTGCTGGGCGGGCTTGGTGAAGTCCAGCGGGCTCATGGTCTTATCCAGCATGGGGGCATAGGTGAACTGAGTATGATCCTGGGGCGTGCGTGTGGCGGTGCCTTCCTTCAGATCGCTTACCGCCTGCACCAGTGCGTCGGCGCCCAGCAGGGCCAGACGCGCCGTCAGGGTCTGGGCGTCCTCGTCGGGATCGATGGGGGTCTCCGCCACGCGGATGATGTCGCCGGCGTCCAGCTCGGCGGCCATATACATGATGGTGACGCCGGTCACCTTCTCGCCGTTGAGAATGGCCCAGTTGATGGGGGCCGAGCCCCGGTATTTGGGCAGGATGGAGGAATGGACATTGATAGAGCCGTAGGGCGGCGTGCTCAGGATGTCCTCCGGCAGGATGCGGCCATAGGCGGCCACCACGATCAGCTCCGGATGGAGCTCCTGCACCAGCGCCAGGGCGGTGCCGTCCCGCAGCTTCAGGGGCTGATACACCGTCAGATCCTGCGTCAACGCATATTCCTTTACAGGCGAGAAAGCCAGCTTGTGGCCGCGGTTTTTCGGCTTATCCGGCTGGGTAAACACGCCGCAGATCTCGTGCCCGGCCTCCACCAGTGCTTTCAGAGAGGCCACGGCGAAATCCGGCGTGCCCATAAATAAGATCCGCATTACTGTTCTTCCTCGACTTCCACATCCTCGATCTCGTACTGATCGGCGTGGTCAGCCAGCCACTGCTGCAGCTCCTCGCCCTCCATCAGACGGTCGGTGTGCTCCACGAACAGGTGGCCGTCCAGATGCTCGATCTCGTGGCAGAAGCAGCGGGCGGTGATGCCCTCGTCCTCCACCTCGAACCACTGGCCGTCACGATCCTGCGCCTTGACCCGCACCACATAGGGGCGCGTCACTTCGCCGTATTTGCCGGGAACGCTGAGGCAGCCCTCCAGCGCCGTCTCCTCGCCCTCGGTGTAGACGATCTCCGGATTGATCAGCTCAATGATCTCGTCATCCTCGTTCAGTACGATGCAGACCCGGCGCAGGATGCCCACCTGCGGGGCGGCCAGACCCACGCCGCCGGCTTCCTCCAGCGTCTCCGCCATGTCGTCCAGCAGCGTGTGGAGCCGGTCGTTGAACTCTGTCACGGGGCGGCAAACCTTGGTGAGACATTCCTCACCCTGCAATGCGATCTTCCTTAGTGCCATACTTTATTACCTCTAATCCATCAAATTACAATCCGTGTATATCTGCATATTGCGGTTTTCACCGCGCTTTGAGAACTCCTTCATAAACGCCGCCAGCAGACCCCGCAGCGTCTTGTCGTTGCGGCCGATCACCGTCACCCGATAGCGGTAGCGGTTATTGACCTTCACCACCGGTGCGGGCGCGGGACCGAGGATCATCAGTCCCAGCGCGTCATAGGGCGGCTTTTTCGCGGCGGACAGCAGGCTGTCACCGATCTCCTGAATGGCACGGCGCACCTCCGGCTCCTCCGGCCCTGTCACCGTCACCATCAGCTGGTCGGCAAAGGGTGGGTCGCGCCGCAGCTGCCGCAGCCGGATCTCTCCGTCGTAGAACCGCTCATAGTCCTGCGCGGCGGCGGCCTGTATCACGTCGTTGTTGGGGGTGTAGGTCTGGATCACGGCGCGGCCCTCTTTCTCACCGCGGCCCGCCCGGCCCACCACCTGCGTCAGCAGACTGAACGTCCGCTCGGAGGCCCGGTAGTGATCCACATACAGCGACAGATCCGCCGCCAGCACACCCACCAGCGTCACATTTTCAAAATCCAGTCCCTTGGCCACCATCTGGGTGCCGATGAGAATGGGGATCTTCTTTTCGTCAAATTCCTTCAGCAGTGCCTCATGGCCCGCGCCCACCGTGTCCGCGTCCATCCGCAGCAGCGGCGTGTCCGGAAACAGGGCATGCAGCTCCTCCTCCACCCGCTGGGTGCCGAAGCCCACATGCCGCAGGGGCGTTCCGCATTCGGGACAGTCCTCCGGCGCCCGCTGAGAATAGCCGCAGTAGTGGCACATCAGCCGCCCGTTGGCGCTGTGATACGTCAGATAGACGCTGCACCGGGGACACTGGGGCACAAAGCTGCAATTGGGACACAGCAGCTGGCGGCTGCTGCCCCGGCGGTTGAGAAACAGGATGCTCTGCTCGCCCCGCTCCAGATTGGCCCTCAGCTCCTCATACAGCGGCTGACTGATGGCCGTCATATTCCCCTGCCGCAGCTCCTGCCGCATGTCCGCCAGTATCACGCGGGGCAGCTGCTGCCGGTTATACCGCTGCCGCAGCAGCGACAGATGATAGTCGCCGTGCTTGGCGTACCATGCCGTCTCTACCGTCGGCGTGGCGGAGCCCAGCACCAGATGGCAGCCCTCGGCCATGCAGCGGTATTTGGCGATATCGCGGGCATGGTAGCAGGGAGAGCGCTCCGACTCATAGGAGCCCTCCTGCTCCTCGTCCATGATGATCAGCCCCAGATGCTCCAGCGGCGCGAACACCGCGCTGCGGGTGCCCAGCACCACCGTGGCCTCACCCTTCCGGATGCGCTTCCACTGGTCGTACCGCTCGGTCATCCGCAGGCCGCTGTGCAGCAACGCCACCCTGTCTCCGAAATAGGCGGTGAACCGCGCCATCATCTGGGGCGTCAGGGCGATCTCCGGCACAAGGATCATCACGGATCTTCCCTGTGCCAGCAGCTCCTGCGCCAGCCGGATATACACCAGCGTTTTGCCGCTGCCGGTGACGCCCTGCAGCAGGGTCACGCCGCCCTTTCCGGTCAGCGCCCGGCGCAGGATATCCTCATACGCCTGCTGCTGCTCGTCGTTCAGTGTAATGTGTTCCGCCTTTACGGCATATGTTTTTTCAGTGATCCGGTAGGTCTCCTCCGTCCGCAGGGCGATCACGCCGCGCTTTTCCAGCGCCGTGACCGTCTGCCGGGGGACTCCGGTGAAATAGCACAGTTCATGGACGGCGGTCTCCCCCTGCTGAAGCAGGAACTGCACCGCGTCATACATGCGCCGCGCGCTTTTTTTCCGGGACTGCGCCCATGCGGCAGCCTCGTCCTCCGGCAATACCAGACGGGCCAGCTGCACCGCCTTGTCCTGCACGGTGCGGCGGCTCAGCGTCTGCTGAGAGACGACGCCCCGCTTTTCCAAGCCGCGCAGCACCGCGGTC
>CAKTZN010000051.1 GCA_934635545.1 uncultured Oscillospiraceae bacterium
ATGGTGTTGTTGGTGATCCACAACTGGATGGGCAGGGAATCGACGCCATCCAGATTCTCCTTGATAACATTGATCTTATAGCGGACATGGCCAATGGTAACATAGGTAGTGCCCTCGTTCACGCCCTTGAAGGTGATGGTGGTGCCGTTCTTAGCCTCAGTGGTCGTCAGCGTGCCCGGCGTGCCGAGTTCGTTGGAGTAGGTAGTACTACCACCCCAGCTAGTTGAGCTCGAACCGTAAATCTTGCTATTATTAAAGTATACAGTACTGGCACTCCACTGGTCAGTAGTTGTCCTCCAGCCACTATTGCCAAATCTAGAGTAGTAGTAGTAGTAGTAGTAGCTACCGCTTTTCAGATAATAACTACCGTAATTGCTGCTCGTCAGCGTCCAAGTAGTAGCATTTGTGTAATCATTGACCCAAGTAGGAGTAGAGCCAGTTTTAAGATACTGAACCTGTCCACTAACAGTACGCTGAATGTAATACTCTTTTTCTGCCTCAATCGAAGATGCCTGCTCAAATTTTGTCTCGCCTTCGACCTTCTCATACTTGGCGCTTGCCACAGTGGCGATGCTGGGATCTTTGGTCTCATAAGTGCCTTCGTAGTTGGCACCCTCGATCACATCCGTGGCAGTACCGCCGACGGTGACGGTGATGGTTCTATTGTCGGTGACCTCAACGTCGCCCACGTCCGTAACCGTGATCGTCGTCGTATACGTATCGTTGCCCACGGTGGCGGTGACGGTGGCGGTGCCAGCCTTCAGGGCCTTGGCGGTGACGCTGGTGCCGGTAACAGCGGCGGCGCGGGTCGTGGTGGGCAGTTCGATCACGTCCGGCTTATCCACCGACCAGGAAGCCTCTGCGTTGTTGGACAGGGACAGGGTAACGGTGTCGCCCACCTTCATGGCGGACACAGCCACACCAGTGCTGTCCACGATGGAGACAGCAGCAGGCGGCGTGACCGGGGTGAAGTAGGTCTTGTTCTGCGTATACATGGTCTGGATCAACTCTGCTACCTTATCCGCATTTTCAGTATAGCTCACATAAGGATTGTCGCACCAAACCGCCAAAGTGCAGCCATGGGTGGTGGTATAGCCGCTGTCCACCTGATTGCACTTGACCGTCTTCATATTGCTTTTTGCCGCAGTCTGGCCAGCCCAATTACTGTTATTTCTTCCCAGCACATAGTACCAGTTATTATGAGTGCTGTTGATCACGAAGCCCTTCTGCGCCAAAGACTCCGCTGTGGCATAGTTGCTATAGGTCCAATAGGAAATAACAATGTCGTTGTCGAACTCGACATCATTCAGGTAGCTCTTATAGGCAGGATCATAAATGCCATCGTTAAAGGCCATCGCCACCATACCGGCGTTCTGCACGATAGCAGCGTTGCTGTTGACCAACTTGGCATAGGCGGAATAGTTGTCCGTAGACATGCCGCTCTCGTCAGCACCGATGTTGAACATGGTGCATTTATCCTTAAAGTAATCCACATACTTCTGCATCAAGGCCTGCACAAAGTAAACAGCAGTTGCATTTGTCGGATAAATGGCATAGTTAGGACTAGAATCAGCCGAGCCAACCTGTTTGCCATTTGTTCCAAGCTCAAGCTTCTCCATGGCCTTGACCACGGTATACATATGGCCGGGAGAATTGAACAGAGGGATCACACCGATGTTCTTAGACTTCGCATAGTTGATGATGCTGGTCATCTCAGACTCTGTCAGTTCTTCTTTGTCACTCGGATTATAGTTTGCCGCAGAATCGAACAGATCATTGCCAGCCTTAATGGCATTAGTAACCTTCACGCTGTCATAGGTCACACCATTCACGGTAAGGGACATATCATCCCGCAGGAAACGCAGGCCCTCATTGCCGAAGGCCAGTTCAATGTGGGTAAAGTTGTTTGCCGCCAGCAGGTCAATGATACCCTCGATCTCTTCGACGGTGAAATACTTACGGCCACAGTCCAGCAGGAAAATACGATAGAACGTGCTATCGTTTTTCAGGGACACGTTCTTTTTCTTTTCGACATAGTTGATCGTCGCGTCCGCCTGGACGGCCACGTCACCCTCCGCGGCCAGGGTGTCCACGTCATCCTCCGTGGGCTCTTCCACAGGGGCCGGATCCTCGGCCACAGACTCCTGGGAGTCAACGATTTTCTCTTCGCTGCTGCTCTCGTCCAGCACGGCGTCCTGCTGGGTCTGCCCCTCGACAACGGGCGTTTCTGCGCCCACTTCCGCCGCGAACACGGACATGGGCAGCAGGCTGACCGACATGATCAGCGCCAGAAGCAGAGCCAGAAGCTTTTTGCCAGTTGTGTGTTTTTGTGTCTGGTTCATTGTTCACTCGTTCCTTTCTGATATTTTTGTTGCGATGCCGCCCGTCCGCAGGGGCCGCGTATGGTCAACAGGGTCGTTTTTTTCATCATCTTCACTCTCCTATCCGCCTTTCTCCGGCGGTATGCGGCCTTTCGCCGACCGAACGCTCCGGCCAGCAAAAACCGACACTAATTCACGATTCAGTTTACTGCATTCGCGGCGTTTTTGCAATAGTTTTTATCTGAAATTCCGAAAAAATATTGGCATGATTTACATGCAGAATCCACAAAAAAGCCCGCCGCGCAGGGCGGCGGGCGGGGTGAGGCGGTATTTAATTGGTGTCGGGCGTGAATTCCTCGTAAAAAACGGAGAGGATCAGGTCGGTGAGGCCCTCCTCATCCACGGGTAGCTCCAGGTGGTTTTCGGCGCTGAGGGTCCCCTCGCCGGTGGGGAGGCGGAGGATGTCGCCGTCGAAGCGCATGGCGGCGGCCTCGGTGGCCAGGTAGACGATGCGGCTGAGGTCAAGGTCGGTAAGGACGTAGTCGCTGACGGTGTTGTAGAGGGTCAGGACGCTGGTGGGACTGCTCTTGATCTGGCCGCGCATCTGGGAGATGGCGGACAGGAGGAACTGCTTCTGCCGCTGCATGCGGCCGTCGTTGCCGGTGGCGTCCAGGCGGCGCCACTGGATGAAGGCGCGGGCCTGGTCGCCGCTGAGGGTGACGGTGCTGCCGGGGGTCATGCCGGAGAAGGCCGGGATATCCGGCAGGCCGTCCGGCACCGTGACGGTGACGCCGCCCAGGGCATCGTTCAGCTTGCCCACGCCGCCCAGGAAGAAAGCGCCGTAGCCGTCGATCTCCAGGCCGCGGAACAGAGCGGACACCGCCTCGCGGCACAGCTCACAGCTTACGGTGAGGCCGTCGCCATAGGCGTAGGACAGGGCAAGCTGGGTGTTGATGACGCCCTGCTGGTGCCGGTCGTCCTCCAGGACGGCCACGTCGCACATGGTATCGCGGGAGACGGAGATCAGGGTCATCTTATCGTTGACCGTGTCCAGCGCCGCCAGGATGATCACATCCGCCTGGTAGTCGCCGCCGTAGGCGTGGGGCTGGGCGAACTTCTCGTCGGCGTCCACGCCCATCAGCAGCAGATTCACCATGCCGTCCTTATAGCGGTAGTATTTGCCGTCATGATAGACGGTGTAGCTGTCAAGCTGGGTGTCGTTCTGGTCCATGACCGGGGCCTTGACGGTCTTGCTGCGCAGGACACTGCGGCCATGGAGCCAGATGCCCAGCACTGTGGCGCACAGCAGCAGCGTCACCGCCATGAGGATGATGAACAGCCGCAGGCCAAGCGGCAGCTTTTTGCGTGTTTTCTGCTCTTCCATAGGCTCTCTCACTTCTGCAGCACGGTGTATTCCTCCGCCAGCACGCCCTGCACCAGATAGCGCTGCATGCGGTTCTGCTTATAGCAGGTGGACAGGGTCAGCACCTTGTCCCCGTACTCCGGGAACAGGTCGCGGCGGTAGTTGGCGTTGACGGTGCCGGACAGGCTGTCGAAATAATCGGCGAACTGCTGGGGATCGTCGAAGTCGTAGCACAGCAGCAGATGCTCGCTGGAGTGGGGATAGGCGGCGAAGATCTCGTAGCGGTACACCTTCTCCGGCGTGTAGATGTAGATGTCCTTATTGGCGTCGAAATACGCGGCGTCGGCGAAGTTGTTCAACTGGGCGAACATGGTCTGGGACTGGCGGTTGTGGCCATAGAGCACCGTCATGCTGTCCTGGAAGTCGGTGCTGTTGTACCGCTGGGAGTAGATGCTGCCGCCGGAGAAATAGGCCTTGTCCACGCCGTGATTGTTGTAGAACAGGTCGTCGGTCCTGCTCTGCACCACGGCGTAGTTGATGACGGTGCCGGGCACCTCGATCCAGGCGTAGATCTCGTCGTTCATGGCGGTCAGCTCGTCAAAGTCGATGTCGGTGGCCATATAGCGGACGTCGCTGTCGGGATCCACCGTGATATCCGCCAGCAGGGCGGAGGTCAGGCGGCCGCTCAGCCGGTCGTTGAGAGACTGGCCCCGGACGTACTGGACGATGAACAGCACACACAGCACGCACAGCACCAGCGCCGCGGCGGACACGCAGCCCAGCAGGATCTTTACAGGCTTTTTCATAGGATCATGCTCCTTTTTGAACAAGAAAATGTCCCATAAACGGCGCACCATTTATGGGACTTTCTTCATCATGTGTTGCTTCCGAGGGTGCGATCAGTCGCGGCTCTTCTTACCGGTCACCACGGCGACACCGCCGCACAGCACAGCGGCGGCAGCCACGCTGCCGATACCCAGCTCATAACCGGTCTGGGGAGAGTTGGGCTTGTCGTCCTTGGGGGGCTTGGGATTTCCAGGGCTGACGGCAAAGGCGCCGACGGCCAGACTCAGGCACAGGGCCAGGGACAGGATCAAGGAAACAAGAAGCTTTTTCATCACAAAAACCTCCACAGTCATCTATAGTTGTGAATCAGTATACCACCTCGCTGCGGGAAATGCAAGTACTTGTTTTCAAAAACCGGTAAAAAAACCACGGCGGTGCCCGTCATTTCGCCACGGGAAGTCCCCCCTTCCGCCGCTTGTTTCCTCTCCATCGAAAAAGCGCCGATTTCAAAGAAAATTGTCAGTATCTGTTTGACTTTCCGCATATGTACTGCTATAATAAAAAATTGGCTGATTATTTATTATAATAGGAAGGGAGGATGCCGGAAATGTCTCGATACCGCGGCTTGATCGTGCTGCTGATGGATGTGGCCATGATCTTTTTCTGTAATTTTGCCGTCTTCCTTTCCGCGCTGTCCACCGGCGATGTCCGCTTCTATAATCTGGTGATGCACATCGGCCTTCTGACCGTGTGCGTGCTGATCTTCCAGCTTGCGCTGCGCACCTACAACACCCTGTGGCGCTATGCCGAAAGCCGGGAGTATCTGACGCTGCTGGGCGGCATGGGACTGGGCTTCGCCTTGTACGCCGTCATCAACCTGATGATGGGCATGAGCCTCATCTGGATCAGCGGCGCGCTGACCGGCACCGCCGTGGCGCTGCTGATCATGCTGGCCTACCGGTTCATCTACCGCATCTACCGCCGCCATGTCACCGGCATCAACCAGACGCGGCAGACCTACGCCGCCATCGTGGGCGGCGGCTCCGCCGGTGCCGCGCTGCTCAGTGAGCTGAACGACCACGTTTACAGCCGCTTCAAGCCCTACTGCATCATCGACGACTCCTATGAAAAGCGGGACAAGCGGATCCACGGCGTCCCGGTGCTGGGCCCCATCCAGCAGATGGACGAGATCCTGGCCGACACGCCGGTGACCGACGTGATCATGGCCATCCAGAACCTGACGCCGGAGCGCCGCCGCGAGATCCTGGAGCTGTGCGCCGCCACGGGACGACGCGTCCATGTGCTGGGCGATCCCGTCACCGCCGTGGACAAGAGCGGCAGCCGCAGCGCGCCTACCGTCCGCGAGGTGGAGATCGAAGATCTGCTGGGCCGCCAGCCGGTGACGCTGGACAACCCCCGCATCGCCTCCTTCATCCAGGGCAAGACCGTGCTGGTCACAGGCGGCGGCGGCTCCATCGGCTCCGAGCTGTGCCGCCAGATCGCCGAATACCGGCCCAGCCGCCTGGTGATCCTGGACATTGCGGAAAATACCACCTATGAGCTGCAGAACGACCTGCTGTACAAATACGGCGACACCCTGAACATGAGCGTAGAGATCGCCTCCGTCCGGGACAAGAAGCGGCTGGAGCAGATCTTCGACACCTATCGTCCCCAGGTGGTGTTCCACGCGGCGGCCCACAAGCATGTGCCCCTGATGGAGGGCAGTCCCGCCGAGGCGGTGAAGAACAACGTGTTCGGCACCTACAACACCGCCCTGACCGCCCGGGAGTACGGCGCGGAGAAGTTCGTGCTGATCTCCACCGACAAGGCCGTGAACCCCACCAACGTGATGGGCGCCACCAAGTACCTGTGCGAGCAGGTGCTGCAGGGCCTGCGCCGTGAGGGCGGCACCGAGTTCGCCGCCGTCCGGTTCGGCAACGTGCTGGGCTCCAGCGGCTCTGTGATCCCCCTGTTCAAGAAGCAGATCGCCCACGGCGGCCCCGTCACCGTCACCGACAAACGCATCGTGCGCTATTTCATGACCATTTCCGAGGCTGTCCAACTGGTGCTGGAGGCCGGCTCCTTCGCCCACAGCGGCGAGGTGTTCGTGCTGGACATGGGTGAGCCGGTGCATATCCTGGAGCTGGCGGAGAAGATGATCCGCCTGTCGGGCTACACCCCCTATGTGGATATCGAGATCCGGGAGGTGGGCCTGCGCCCCGGCGAAAAGCTCTATGAGGAGCTGCTGATCTCCGACCGGAACCTGCACCAGACGGAGAACGCCAAGATCTTCGTGGAGGAGCGTCCCGCCGTGGACAGCAGCCAGCTCTGCTGGCTGCTGGAGCAGCTACGCGTAGCTGCCGACAGCAATGACGCCCGCCAGGTGGTGGCCCGTCTCCATGAATTGGTGCCCGCCTTCCGCACGCCGGAGGAGGTCAACGGCGCCGCCATTCTGGCCATGGAGCAGGCGGTCCGCAAGGAGGTCGTATGATCGACCTGCACTGCCATATGCTGCCCGACGTGGACGACGGCGCCGCCACAGAGGAGGAGGCCCTGCTGATGGCCCGTGTGGCCGTGGACAGCGGCGTCACCGCCGTGGCGCTGACGCCCCACTGCAACGTGCCGGAGCAGTTCGGCAACTACCGTGACGACCGGCTGGAGGAACGCTTCCGCCGTTTTGAAGCGCTGCTGCGCCGGGAGAACATCCCCCTGACGGTCTATCCCGGCATGGAGGTCTTTGCCACGCCGGAGCTGCCCCGTCTGCTGGACGAGGGCGCGCTGCTGACCCTGGGCGGCAGCCGGTACCTGCTGGTGGAGTTCGCCTTCGGCGAATCCGACTGGTTCGCCGACGATATCCTGCACCGGATCCAGCGCCGCGGCCTGACCCCGGTGGTGGCCCATCCCGAGCGGTACTATTTCATCCAGGACGACCCCCGCCACCTGCTGCACTGGGCCAACGCGGGCTATGTGCTCCAGCTCAACAAGGGCAGCTTTTTCGGCATGTTCGGCCGTTACGCCGCCCAGGCGGCCCACTGGTGCCTGGACTGCGGCTGCCTGCATCTCATCGGCAGCGACGCCCACAGCCCCTATCGCCGGACGCCCCGGCTCAGCGACATCTACGATCTGGTGGCAGACACCGTCTCTCCGGAAACGGCCCGCCTGCTGCTGCACGATAACCCCGCCGCCATCCTGCGCGGCGGCACCGTCTATCCCGCCATGGCCCAATTCTGAGCTTTGATTCTTTCGACCCCGAGGTGTAGCTATGAAGCGACTTCGCATCATGATCCTGGCGCTGCTGGCGCTTTCTCTTGTGCTGCTGGGCGTATCCAGCGGCGTGCGCCTGCTGTCCAAAGACCGCACGCTCCCCGTTATCGAATGTGACCAGCAGGAGCTGCGGGTCAGTACAAAGGACGGCGCCGATGCCCTTCTGCAGGGCGTCACCGCCCGCGACGACAAGGACGGCGACCTGACGGACGCCATCGTGGTGGAGCAGATTGCCGGTACCGGCCAGGCCGGAAAGGTCACCGTCACCTACGCGGTGGCGGACAGCGACCACCATGTGGTCTCCTGCACCCGCACCGTGGTCTATACGGACTACGTCTCCCCCCGCTTCTCCCTCAGCGCGCCGCTGATCTATGACGTGGGCGAGTCGCTGCAGGTGCGTGACCGGCTGGGCGCGTCGGATCTGATCGACGGCGCGCTGACCGACCGCATCAAGATCAATGCCAGCTCCCTGTCCACCAACTATGTGGGACGCTTCCCCCTGACCATGGAGGTCACCAACTCCCTGGGCGACACCGCCTCGCTGACGCTGGACGTGGTGGTGCGCGAGAGCGACCGGGGCGCGCCGGAGATCGAGCTGACGCAGTACCTGCTGTACCTGAAACAGGGCGCCGACCTGGATCCCATGGAATATGTGGACAGCGTCACCGGCGGCGAGGATTATAGCGTGACCGCCGCCCTGCCCGAGGGCGGGCTGCGCAGGGGCGTCAACGAAGTGACCTATTCCTGCACAGGCATCACCGGCCTGACCGGGACCACCACCCTGTATGTGATCGTGGAGTGAGGATACCATATGGAAGAACAAACGACCATCCGCTGGGCTGATCTCAGTCCGGTCTGTCTCATCCGCCGGGTGCTGATGGAGCTGCCCTCCATCCTGGCGGTGGGCCTTATCGCGGCGCTGCTGACCGCCGCCGCCATGCAGAGCTTTTATAAGCCCCAGTACACCGCCTCCGCCACCGTGGCGGTCAACGTGAAGAACAGCAGCTATTCCGCCCTGTACTCCAACCTGACCACCACCTCCGAGATCGCCAGCACCTTCACCGGCCTGTTCGGCAGCGACGTGTTCCGCGACCTGTCCGCCGACCGGCCCGGCAGCGAACAGCTCTCCGGCCGGCTGGAGGCTTCCACGGTGCCGGAGACCAACATCCTGCTGCTGACGGTCACGGCGGACGACCCCGTCTCCGCCTTCCGCACCCTGCGCTTCTGGCTGGACAACTACGACGCCGTGTCCCAGCATGTGTTCCAGAACGTGGTGCTGCGTGAGCTGGACGCCCCCTCCGTGCCCCGTGCGCCCTCCAATCCCCTGCACCTGGGCGGCGCGGTGAAGCGGGCCTTCCTCATCGGCGCGGCGGGCATGACCCTGGCGCTGCTGGTGATGGCGGTGCTGTCCGATACCGTACAGACCTCCGACGCCGTGCGCCACAAGGTGGACGCCCGGCTGTTCGCCACCATCCACCATGAGGAGAAGAACAAGACGCTCCGCTCCCGGCTGAAGCGCAATAAGAAGGGCCTGCTGATCACCATGCCGGGCACCGGCTTCTACTTTACCGAGGAGATCGAAAAGCTGGCCTCCAAGGTGAACCACTCCGCCCAGCGCAGCGGCGGCAAGGTACTGCTGGTCACCAGCGTGGCGGAAAACGAGGGCAAATCCACCGTGGCGGCCAACCTGGCTCTGTCCCTGGCCCAGCAGGGCAAAAAGGTCCTGCTGATCGACGCCGACCTGCACAAGGCGTCCCAGTACAAGCTCTTCGGCCGCGAGGACGCGCCGGAGCTGTCCCGCATGCTGGCCGGCTCCCAGCCGGTGCAGCCGGAGTATCTGGAGAAGGAGAAGCTCTCCGCGATCTTCTCCATCCGCGCCTGCGCCGGCGCCTCCGAGCTGCTGTCCTCCGCCCAGATGCACCAGCTTCTGGCGGACATGCGGCAGAAGATGGATATGATCATCATCGATACCCCGCCCATGGCCATGTTCTCCGACGCGGAGACCCTGGCGGACGAGGCGGATCTGTCGGTGCTGGTCATCCGGCAGGACTGCGTCAGCGCCCAGCGCATCAATGATGCTGTGGACGCCCTGAACCAGTGCGCCGCCCACTTCCTGGGCTGCGTGTTCAACGACGTGCGCCATCTGTCCCTGCCCGCCGCCGGACACGGCTACGGGTATGGCTACGGCTACGGATACGGCGGCTATGGCTATGGCCGCCGGGGCTATGGCTACGGCGGATACGGCTATGGCGGCTACGGCAGCTATGGCAAGACGAAAAAGCATCATCACGAAACGGGGGAGGACACGCATGGATCAACAAAAGCTTGACCGTCAGGACGAAAGCTATATCGACCTCTCCCGGCTGATGCACGAGTTCTGGTCGGTGCTGCGGCGGCTGTACTGGATCCCCCTGGCCCTGATGCTGGCGGTGGGTCTCCTGTGGCTGCTGCGGAGCTGGCGGGCCTATACCCCCATGTACGCCAGCGAGGTGACCTTCACCATCCAGTTGAACACCGGCAGCACGTCGGATATCTCCGGCGGCTCCAGCTACTACGACAAATCCACCGCCGAGCAGCTCAGCAAGACCTTCCCCTATCTGGTGCAGTCGGATTACTTCTATACCCGCCTGCGGCAGGCTCTGGGCGTGGACGTCATCAACGGCACCATCACCGCGTCCACCGTGCCGGACACCAACCTGTTCAAGCTGCGGGTCACCAGCCCCGATCCCAAGGACGCCCTGGCCATTCTCCAGGCCGTTATCCAGGTCTATCCCCAGGCGGCGGACTACGTCGTCGGCAGCACCGCCATGGATCTGCTGACCGAGCCGGTGGAGGCTTCCGCCCCCTATAACAGCTTCCGTCCCGTTCGCAGCGCCTGCAAGGGCGCGCTGATCGGACTTGCCCTGGGCCTGCTGCTTCTGCTGGCCATCGCCGCCATACGCCGCACTGTCCGCACCGGCGAGGATGTGCGCCTGAAGCTGAACCAGGAGTGCCTGGGCACCCTGCCCGCCGTCACCTTCAAGCGGCGGAAGAACAGCGCCAACGAGCTGCTGTCCATCCATAACCCCCGCGTCCCCGGCTCCTATCAGGAGGGCATCCGCGCCCTGCGGGGCAAAGTGCTGCGCGCCCTGGGCGACACAGGCCGCAAGGTCATTCTGGTAACCAGCACCATGCCCGGCGAGGGCAAAACCACCGTGGCCTGCAACCTGGCCCAGTCCCTCAGCCGCAACG
>CAKTZN010000052.1 GCA_934635545.1 uncultured Oscillospiraceae bacterium
GCAACTGCACCCAGTTCTGCCCCTACGCCTCCGAGCCCTGCCACGATAAGTTCACCCTGTTCCAGACGGCGGAGGACATGGTGGACAGCCACAACGCCGGCGTGCTGTTCCTGGACGGCAACAAGGTTCGCGTCCGCACCTTCGGCGAGCCGAAGGACTACGATTTGGGCGGGAAGAACGACCTGCCCGCCGATCTGGAGAAGCTCATCGTCACTATCCGCGACAAATATAGCTACCTGTTTGCGTAAGACATTGCGCTGCAGCAAAAAAAGAGAGAGCCGTCTGGCGGCTCTCATAGGTACACTTAGTGACCTGACCTTTGTATGGGCAGGCAGTGGCGTAAGCCGCTGCCTGCCTGTTCTTTTTTCTGTCTTGATTTTCTGTGCTTATGACACCTGCGTTTGTGCGGTCATCTGCTGCACGACCATTTCCAGAGAGGGAATGAAGTGTACTTCTGTGCTGTCGGCATCTTCTGCTGACAGGGTGCTGTCTATGACGCCGATGTCGCGGTAGATGATCCGCACCTCCTGTATGCCGTTGCGGTTGTAGCGGCCCGGCCTCTCGCCAATGTCTATGCGCTCAATGAACGTCCACAGCAGCTCCGGCGTCAGTTCGGTTATCTCCGTGTAGCGGCTGGCCTTCTCAATGAAGGCATCCACGTTGGCGGCGGAAGCTTTCAGCTTCTCCAGCTTCGCCTGCCTCTCCGGGATGGCCGCTGCCAGTTGCTTCTGCTCGGCGTTGTAGTCGGCGGACAGCATTCGGAACTGCTCGTTGCTGATCTTGCCCAGCACGTTGTCCTCGTAGAGCCGCTTGAATAGAGCGGACAGATCTGCGTTCCGCTTCACCATCTTATCCAGCTCCCGCTGGGTAGCTGTCATCTCCTTACGGAGCTGCGCCGTGTTCTTGCGGTTGATGCAAGCGGCAAATTGGTGCTTTTTCGTCCTCGCGAAATGCGTTACCCGCCGCAGGTCATCCAACACGAGGGCTTTCAAGTTTGCTTCTGTAATGTGGTGAGGTGTGCAGGCTTCTTTACCCCGCTTGCCATAGGTGGAGCAGCGGAAGTAGTACTGCTCCGGCTTCATTTTGCCTGTGCGGCACAGCACCATGTACCCGCCGCAGTCGGCACAGTAGACCAGTCCGGCGAACAGCCCCGGCTCGTCCATGTGCTTGGGCGGGCGACGCTTGTGCTCGCGGATACGTTGCACGGTATCCCACAGCTCTTGGTCGATAAGGGCCTCGTGGGTGTTCTTCACCAGCACCTGCTCCTCCGGCGGGCGGTAGATGACTTTCTTGTTCTTGTAGGACAAGGTGCTGCTCTGCATGTTCAGCGTGTGGCCCAGATACACAGGATTTTTCAGAATATCAGCTACGGTTCTTCCTGTCCATGCGTAAGGCCGCGTGGTATCCAGCCGCGTGCAGGCCACGCCGGTCTGCCGGTAGTACTGGTTGGTGGGGTTCAGCACCTGCTGCGCCTTCAGCATACGGGCGATCTGGCAGGGGCCTTTGCCCTCAGAACAGAGGTGGAAGATGCGCTGGACAACTTCTTTTGTCTGCTCGTCCGGAACTATGTGCTTGCTGTCGTTATCCCGCTTGCGGTAGCCGTAGGGCGGCTTGCCGCCTAAGCGTTCGCCGTTCTCCGCCTGCATCCGCTTCACGGAACGCACCTTGCGGCTGGTGTCCTTGGCATGGAGCTCGTTGGCCCAGTTGCGGATGGGATTGAAGTCACTGCTACTCTCTACCAGTGAATCCACGCCATCGTTGACCGCGATGAAGCGGACACCTTTGGACGGGAAGTACAGTTCCGTCAGCTCACCGACCTTCAGGTACTCGCGGCCCAGCCGGGACATATCCTTCACGATCAGGGTACGCACCAGTCCCGCCTCAATGAGTGTCACAATGTCCTGCCATGCGGGACGGTCAAAGTTGGTGCCGCTGTAGCCATCGTCCGCCATGAACACAGGGTTTTGAAAGCCGTTGTCAGCGGCGTACTTCTCCAGATAGCTGCGCTGGGATGAGATTTGTCAAGGATACTTTAACCCTAAAAGAATTTACTTCTTTTAATAGAGATGCTATAATTATATAGGGTGAGATTATGAATATACAAGAGCTTATCCGTACAGCAAGCTGGCTTACAACGGAAAAAATTATGCTGCGCCCGTTGGTGCAGTTGGATAGCGTTCCTACATTAGAGGAACAGCGGGTGCTTGCTGAATTGGAAACCGGCATTTTTACTGATGCTGCGGCGATTGCTATTGCCTGTGGCTATGTTGATCCGCGCACGGTATTTCTTTCTGCGGCTGCATCGGAAGATGATCTTCGTGCCGCGCATGGGCGCTGCCGCTATCTGGCGGAGACCCCGGAGGAGATCCGAACACTCGACGCGCTGGTCGGATCGTATCTGCCGGAGGGCTATTTGGAGGATATTGCGATCCGCGTCGATCCGACCGGCCATGGAGCATTTACGCCGGATAATATCCAGACGTTTGCGCGGCTCATCCGCCGAACGGACAATTTGGCAGTGCGGGCGCTGTTCCTGCCTTTTGATTTGAACGGCGACCTGTCCCGGCAGGCCAAGGACGCTTTCAGCCTTGTGAAAAAAATACGCTCCGATCTGCCTTGCATGCTTCATGCTTTCTGTTTTGAAGGCCTGATGAAACCATTGATGCAAGGGGACACAGAGTTGCTCCATACACTCAAAATGCTTGCATCGCTAAACGACACTTCTCTATACGCTTCTTTTTTTATCTCATGAAAACGAGCAGGGTAAAATACCCTGCTCGTTTTGAACGATTTGATAGATCACTTTCGATAAGGCGTGTTGATCAGCGGCAAGCTTTGCCGAAATTGTCCGTCCAGACGATAATAGGCGTGGGCACAGGCAGGCGCTGTGGGAATCATGCACAATTCGCCGCAGCCCTTCGCTCCCAGCGAAAACGGCAGTTTATCTTTTTCATCCGGCTGACAAAGAATGACTTCCAGCTCGGGTGCTTCTGTTGCCCGCATGAAGCCGATCGTACCGAACTTACTCTTGGGGTAGCCGTCCACACACTCGAATTTCTCTGTGACACCGTAGCCGATGCCCATGACCATGCCGCCTTCAATCTGCCCCTCTACAGATTGAACATTGACCGGCGTACCGACATCAAAGGCGGAAACTGCCTTTTCGATGCGGCCCTGTTCATTCAGAATAATGACCTGTGCGCCGTAGGAATAGGAAACATGGCTGATGGGGTTCTCTTTGATGGCACCCAGCGGGTCTGTTTTCGCAGAGTATTCGCCGAAGAACTCCTGTCCTTCCAAATCGGCAATGGTCTTTCCTCCTGAGAGTGCCATCTTTAGCTTTTCACCTACACGGCGGGCCGCCTCACCAGTCATAACGGTCTGTCTGGAAGCGGTTGAAGTACCGGAGTCTGGCGTACGGGCGGTATCCGCTGCCTCAAAGACAAACAATGCAGGATCCAGTTCCGTCACATGGCAAATCTCAGTCAGCACCATCTGACCGATGCCCTGTCCCATGCAGGAGGCGGATGTCCGGATGTGAATTTTTCCCTGCTCCACACTCAGCAGCACGCGACCGATGTCCTTCTTTCCCATACCTGTTCCGGAGTTCTTGAAGCCGCAAGCAATACCCGCATAAGGATGCGCATAATAGATGTCTTTCACCGCATCCAGACACGCTACCATGTTCGTATTCGGGTCCGCGGTCTGACCATTTGGCAGAATATCACCGGGCTTGATCGCATTGCGGCGGCGGAATTCCCATGGATCAATTCCTACCATCTCAGCCAGAAGATTGATGTTCATCTCAGTAGCAAAACAGCTTTGGGTTACATCGAACCCCCGAAATGCACCGGAAACCACATTGTTTGTATAGACGGACATCCCAAAAATGTCGATATTCTGGTAGTTGTACGGGCCAGCGGCGTGGGTGCAGGCACGATGCAGAACCGGGCCGCCCAGGGAGGCATATGCGCCGGTATCAGCAATAATGATGCCCTTCATCCCAGTAAGAATCCCGTTTTCGTCACATGCTGTAGTAAACTCCATCTCCATCGGGTGACGCTTGACATGATAATCCAAGGATTCCTGTCGGCTGTATTTTACCTTGACAGTTTTTTTTGTAACCCATGACATCAATGCGGCATATTGCTGGACAGACATATCCTCTTTGCCGCCGAAACCGCCGCCAACCAGCGGAGCACGACAATGAACTTTCTCTTTTGGAAGCTGGAGCATCTGCGCACATTCACGTTGTACGTCGTAGACGGACTGACTGGTGGTATAAATCAGCAGGCCATCCTCACCCTCCGGCATAGCAACACAGCACTCCGGCTCCATAAAACCGTGCTCCTGCCAACCTGTTTTATACTTTCGTGTTACCACATATTTCGAATTTTTGATGGCTTCATCTGCATTTCCACGCACAAGATTTGCACGGCTCATAACATTGCCGTCAGGATGAATCAGTGGCGCGTCGCCGCGCAGCACATCAAAGGGATTCGTAACCGCAGGCAGTTCTGTGTAGTCCACTTCCACCAGTGCCGCGATTTCGTTCAGCTTTTCCTTTTTATCGGTAGCGATCACAGCCAGCACGTTTCCAACGTAGCGGGTAATGTCACCCTCTCCCATCATCACGTCCCAGTCCTGCTTGATGTGGCCAATCTTGTTGCAGGGGACATCCGCCTTTGTCAGGACTTTTACGCAGTCAGGATGTGCAGCGGCACGGGTGACATCAATACGATCGATGTGGGCGCGGGGGTAACGGGAATAGACGCAGCGCGCATAGAGCATTCCATCCACAATGATGTCATCTGCAAAAATACCAGTGCCGTTGACCTTCTCCGCTGCGTCGATACGCTTGGCGTGCTCGTCCATGTGCAAAGTCTTTGGAGCAGGCGGAACCTGCTTTTTCTCACGGAAGAACTCCGCAGCCATGAGGATAGCATCCTCAATTTTCTTATAGCCAGTGCAGCGGCAGAAGTTGCCGCGAATTGCTTGCTTTACGTCCACACGCGTTGGGTTCAGATTCATATCCAACAAGCTTTTCGCAGAAATAATCATACCAGGGATGCAGAAGCCGCATTGCACAGCACCCGCCTCAGCAAAGCAGTGTTCGTAGATTTTCATCTCATCAGCAGGAATTCCTTCGACCGTGAGAATGTTTTTTCCTACCAGCTTACTCAGAGATACAACACAAGCTTTTGTTTTTTTGCCATCTACCAGCACGGTGCAAGTACCGCAAGCTCCCTCGCTGCAGCCATCTTTGGCTGCGGTCAAACGCAGATCGTCTCGCAAAAAAGGCAGCAGCTTTTTATCCTGCTCAGCGGTATACTCCTTGCCGTTGATCAAAAGTTTATACATAAATCAGTACTCCTTTTTGCTTTTAGAAGCGGGCGCTCCTGAAAAGAAGCGCCCGCTTAGATTTCAGATGCCTTTTTCTGCCAGAAAATCACCGAGCAGATTCATGCAGACGGTCTTGCGGTATTCCGCGCTGACACGGCCACGAGTCAGCACCAGCTTTTCACCGTAAGCCTTCAGCAGCTCCGGTTTGATCGCCTTGGCTTCCTCCACGGTCTTGCCCACCAGCATGGCCTCCACATCACGGAAGCGAAGCACCGTGTCGGCTACAGCGCCGAAACCGGCGGAGAAGCGGGTGATGACACCGTTTTCCACGCTCAGGATGCCCGCAAAGGAGACGCGGGAGATGGCCAGCGCGTTGCGGCCACCGACCTTTTTGTAGTAATAATCATCGATACCGGCCTTCGGAAGCAGGATCTCCGCAATAATCTCATCGCTTGCAAGATCGAGCTTCTTGCGGCCCAGGTAGAACTTCTCCACATCCACAATGCGTTCGCCCTTGGCGGACAGCAGCTTCAGCTTCGCACCGGTGACAAACTCGATAAGCACGGAGTCCGCTTTGGCGGAGCCGTTGCCCAGATTGCCGCCGAACGTCCCCGCGTTGCGAATGGCGGGCGCGGCGATGCGGGAGATGGCCTCCTTCATGAACTGAGAGACGAGGTCGCTGGCCAGCGCCTCGGTATAGGTGACTGCCGCGCCGATGCGGATATACGCTGCATCCTCGCAGATGGTTTTCAGCTCAGGCAGCTTACCCAGAAACAGATAGCTGACATTGGGACGGTTTTCCACCATCAGGTCAGTGCCGCCTGCATAGGGGACGAGATCATACTTGCCGCGAAGCTCCAATGCTTCCGCCAGCGTTTTCGGTGCGTATCCGTTTACCATAGTCCGTTGCCCTCCTTTGCCGCGTTCATGATGGCATTTACGATGGCGTTATAACCCGTGCAGCGGCAGAGATTGCCGGACATACCCACACGGACTTTCTCCTCGGTGGGGTGCGGGTTCGCGGACAGAATGCTCTCCGCCGCCAGCACCATGCCGGGGATGCAGAAGCCGCACTGCACGGCGGATACCTCCGCAAACGCCTTGTCCAGTGCCGCGAAGCGCTCCGTTTCACGGTAGCCCTCCAGCGTTACGATGGTGCTGCCCTCCACAGCGCCCATGGCCACGCAGCAGGAGTTGATGAGCCTGCCGTCCAGCAGAACGGAGCATGCGCCGCACTCGCCCTCTTTGCAGCCGCACTTGACGGAGGTGCAGCGGAACGTATCACGCAGCACATCCAGCAGACGGTCTGCCGCGCTGCCGGCATAGGAAACGGTTTTGCCGTTGAGAATGAATTGAATGTCGTTCATTACGCTTCCTCCTTTGCCAGAATTTTGATGGTATCCTCGGCGGTGAACGGTGCGTGGTGCAGACGGAAGTCGCCGCCCAGCGCCTGTTCAATAGCCTCCACATAGGCAGGCGCCGCGCCCACCAGAGGCAGCTCGCCCGCGCCCTTTGCGCCGTAAGGCCCGAACGGATACTCCTCCACATGGAGCTGGCAGTTCAGCACCGGCACATCCACGGCGGTGGGGATCAGGTAATCCGAGAAGGAGTTGTTGCGGATACGACCCTTATTGTCGTAATTCATGAACTCTGTGGAGGCATAGCCGATACCCTGCAGGAAACCGCCCTCCATCTGGCCCATGACGATGTTATAGTCCATGGGCGTACCCACATCAAAGGAGGCATACGCGCCCAGGATTTTGGTAATGCCGGTGTAGGTGTCCACCTCCACCTCGATGGCCTGTGCGCCCCATGCGTAGGTGGGATAGGCATCGCCGCGGAATTTATCCAGATAGAAGGGAATCATAAAGTCAGGCTCGACAAAACGCTCCTCCACGATCTGATCCTTGCCCTCCTCCCACTCAGTACGCAGCTTGATGGCGGCACGGCGCAGTAACTCGCCCACGGTCATCTGGGAGCGGGACGCCACGGTGGGGCCGGAATCCGGCACACGGGAGGTATCGGGATGATCATAGAATACCTTTTCCAGCGGGATGTTCAGTTCATGCGCCACGATCTTGGGGAAGGTGGTGCGCAGACCCTGACCGATCTCGCCGTTGGAGGCCAGGATCTCCACCGTGCCATCCTTATATTTGTGCAGCCGCGCCACGGCCTTGATAATGTCGCGCTCACCGGAGCCGGTAAAGCCCGCGCCGTGGAAGTGCATGGAAAAGCCGATGCCCTTGCGGTAGCGGCCTGTCTGGGGCTTGGCGTATTCCTTGTGCTTGGCACGCAGACCGCAGGCATTGTCCACCTCGTCGATCATGGCGGGCAGCGGCACCGGGAAGTGATACTTGCCGGAGGTGGAGGTCGCGTCGCCCTGCTTGACCATGTGGGCCTCCTTAAACTCCAACGTGTCCACACCCAAATCCTTGGCGATGTGATCCATCATCATCTCCACGGCAAAGAACGTCTGAGGTGCGCCAAAACCGCGGTACGCGCCGCAGGGCGTGGTGTTGGTCTTGAGAGCGCGTCCGTGGACGTGCAGATTTTCGATGTTATACACACCGTCGGCGCAGATGATGCCGCGCTGCAGCACAACGGCGGACAGGGTGGTATACGCGCCGCCGTTGAACTTCACGTCGATGTCCATAGCCGTGACCTTGCCGTCCTTGACGGCCACCTTGTAGGTGCACAGAGACGGGTGACGCTTGGAGGTGAATTCCAGATCCTCACGGCGGTCAAAGACGCAGCGGACAGGCTTTCCGCACTTCTTGGCGGCCACAGCTACCTGACAGCCCAGAATGGACGGAAATGCCTCCTTGCCGCCGAAGCCGCCGCCGGTCACGTCCTGATGCACATGGACATCGGCAGGGCCGCAGTTCAGCGCCCGCATCACCGCGCCGTGGACATAGTAGGCACACTGCATGGAGCCGTGGACGAACATCCGCCCGCCCTCCTCCGGCTCAGCCATCATGCCCTGAGTCTCCAGATAGGTCTGATCCTGATAGCCGGTCTCAAACTCCTCGGTATATACCTTGTCCGCTTCGGCAAAGGCCTTGTCGATGTCGCCCTTCTCGTATTCGTAGTTGAAGAATACCTCGTCGGCCTTCCGCAGATCCAGCATCGGCTCAAGCTCTTCGTACTCTACCTCGATACGGCTGAGGATATCCTCGCACACCGCCTCGTCAGGGCCGCAGACCATGCCGATGGGCTCGCCGATGTACTCGACAGTCTCTCTTGCATAGACGGGCGTATCGTCCATGACGATGTTTACGTTGTTGTCGCCGGGTACGTCGTTTTTGTCCACATAGAAATAGCCGTCCGGCAGCTCCGGCACTTTCACGGACAGCAGATTCGCCCGTGCGTATTTGGAGCGGAGCATTTTGCCGCAGAGAATACCGTGCTTGTCGATGTCGCAGACGTACATGGAACGTCCTTCCATCTTGGGCGCATGGTCTTTCTTCACGACAGATCTGGAAATGTTATGCAATGCAGATTCCTCCTTCATTGTGTTATCCCTGGTACCGCTGTACGCAGCGGGAATATTGCGCAAAAGTATCTAAGTCCGTCCAGCAGCCCACATCATCCACGGGGACGGTGACAACAGCATCCTCATGGAGCTTCCAGAAACCGCGAAGTCCTTCCGCACCGTCATAGCGCAGAATATCGGGAATGAATCGGCTGTCGATCAGCGGCGGGTGCTTACGGTAGCCCTCCAGCGTTGGAAAGGCGATAGCGGGGGTATTCTCCGGCATGGCACGGTATACGGCCAGAAATGTCTCCTTGGCCACAACGGGCATATCTCCCGGCAGCAGGAAAAAGGCGTCACATTCCGGCATGGCCGCAAGACCGATCTTGACGGAGGTCAGCATATCGGTGGTGGCGAAATCGTTGTTGTAGGCCAGTGTCAGCGTATCTCCCAGATACCGGCTGCGCAGGATGGCTTCCATATCCCGTCCCCGGTGTCCCAGCACCACCACGATGGGATCGATGCCACACAGCAGCAGAGAGTCAATGGAATTTTCGATCAGCGTCTTGCCCCGCAGCGGCATCAGCGGCTTGAAATCTCCCATCCGGCTGGACAGTCCGGCGGCCAGGATCAGGCCTCCGATACGGCGGCTCATGGTCTGCTCTCCCAGAATAGTGTGGCTGGGTATCCAGTGCACCATGTGGTCAGCGCCGCCAATACGGCGGGCAGGGGAAGCTGCTGATCCTGCATAGCGGCCAGGAAAGCACCGGACTGCTCCTCGGCGGGAATGTCGTACCGCGCACCATCCGAGCAGATGTGCAGCGTGCTGCTGTAGCCTTCACAAACGGCACGGGGTGTGAGCGGCTGTGCCGGGACGATCATCTCTATCAGCGCATGAAGCGCATCCGGCGTGGCGGCAGCCACAATGCATAGCAGCAGTTTTTTGTGGACGGTCTGCTCCAGCCCGAATTCCTGTGCGCTGATAAGGTCGATAAAATCCGGATGGTCATATATTTCCTGCAGCGGCAGATCGTCTGTGTTCATGGTGACCGGCACAAATACCGGTGCGGCGCAGACGGCACGAGGCGGACAGCCGTTGGAGGCAAAGGAGCTGGCGCAATAGGCCACGCCGTTTTTTTCTTGCATATGTATCGTACTCCTTTTGTCAGAATAACGCTGATTCTATTGTAAGCGCCCTCTTTCGCGTGTTCAAATACTTCCTGAAAAGTACACGCTGAAAAAGGGCGTTTTCGCTTTGTGCAGTTTTTATATAAGGCCTGTTTCGCGGAACAGTGCGTCAAAGCGCTGCTGCGCGAAATCGCGCACCTCGTTCTCATATTGCTGAAAGGCATACATGAGCTGCCAGCCTTTTTCCGTCAGGCAAGTCTTGCCGCCGTTTTTGCCGCCATGCTGCCGCGAGACCACCGCATAGCCCGACTCATGCTCCAGCTTGTTCATCATGTCCCATGCCTTCTGATAAGAAAGGCCCATGTGTATGGCTGCCGCCCGGAATCCAATGGCAGCTTACTCTCCATGAACTATGGAAAACTTACCGCAGGAACAACGAAAACAGCGATTGATACAGCAAAACCGTCTGAAAAGGGAGAAATCATTACTTACCTTTCCCGAATGGGAGATGTTCTTCATAATGTTTAGGAAGGGGGCGAACTCGCCTGAGTTCTGGTCGTCGCTGTCCACGCTGTTGGCGATGGCCACAAAGTGGACACCGTGCTGCCGGAAGAACACCTCCGTGTAAAAGCCGGTTTGCAGATAGTCACGCCCCGCCCGGCTCATATCCTTGACAATCACATGGGCGACTTTGCCTGCCTCAATGTCTGCAATGAGCTGCTTCCATGCCGGGCGCTCGAAATTGCCGCCGCTCCAGCCGTCGTCGGTATAGTGGCGGCAGTTGGTGTAGCCTCTCTGCTGGGCATAGCTTTCGAG
>CAKTZN010000053.1 GCA_934635545.1 uncultured Oscillospiraceae bacterium
ACCGCCAAGGTGGACAAGGAGATCCGCAACGGCGCCAACCGGGCCATGAACTGCGACATGGCCAACGTGAACAAGACCCTGGACGCGGTGGCCGCCCAGCAGGAGGCCATCGAAAAGCTGGAAAAGACCGGGCAGATGGAAAAGCTGCCGGAGAAGATACAGGAGACGGCACGGCTGCGGATGCAGAACCCGGAGCTGCCGCTGGCCCAACTGGCGGCGCTGTTCGATCCCCCCATCAGCAAATCCTGTTTGAACCATCGGATACGAAAGATCATGGAGGAGGCACGAAAGCTATGACAAAAATGGAAAGATGCCAGAGAGCCAAGGAATTTCATGAAAAGGGCCTCAACTGCGGACAGGCGGTGCTGCTGGCCTTTACGGACGTTACCGGTCTGACGGAGAGCCAGAGCATGGCCATCGCCAGCGGCTTCGGCGGCGGTCTGCGCTGCGGCGGCGTGTGCGGCGTGGTCAACGCCGCGGCGGTGGTGCTGGGCATGGTCTATCCCGCCACGCTGGAAAACGGCGGCGAAGGCAAAAAACGCTCCACCCAACTGACCCAGGAATTCCAGCATCGGTTTACAGAGCGCTTCCGCAAGCTGGACTGCCGTGATCTGCTGGCGGAGAGGGACATTGAGGGCACCCCCGCCGCGCAGGAGCTGGGCGTGACCCAGCACTGCCGCCTGCTGGTGGTGTCCGGCGTGGAGCTGCTCAGCGATATGCTGGCTGAGCGGGAGGCGCAGTAATGGCGTTTGCCCACCTCCACGTCCATACGGAATACAGCCTTCTGGACGGCGCCTGCCGCATCCGTGACCTGCCCAAGCTGGTCAAGGGGATGGGGCAAACCGCCTGCGCCATCACGGATCACGGCGCCATGTACGGCGCCATCGACTTCTACCGGGCCTGCAAGGCGGAGGGCATCCACCCCGTCATCGGCTGCGAGGTGTATGTGGCCCGCCGCACCCGCTTCGACAAGCAGCACGAGTTCGATACCGAGTCCCGGCATCTGGTGCTGCTGTGCAAAAACGAGACCGGCTACCGGAACCTGTCCTATATGGTGTCCCAGGCGTATATCGAGGGCTTCTACATCAAGCCCCGCATCGACCTTGACCTGCTGCGTGCGCACAGCGAGGGGCTGATCGGCCTCAGCGCCTGCCTGGCCGGTGAGATCCCCCGCCGCATCATGAACGGCGACTATGAGGGGGCCAAGGCCCATGCCCTGGAGATGCAGTCCATTCTGGGGGAGGACAACTTCTATCTGGAGCTGCAGGATCACGGCATCGCCGACCAGACCACGGTGAACCGCGCCCTGCTGCGGATGCACAACGAGACGGGCATCCCCCTGGTGTGCACCAACGACGCCCACTATCTCCGCAGGGAGGACGCCGAGAGCCACGATGTGCTGCTGTGCATCCAGACCGGCAAGACCGTGGACGACGAGAACCGCATGCGCTATGAGCCCCGGAACTTCTACCTCCGCTCCACCGAGGAGATGGAGGCGCTGTTCTCCGGCTATCCCGACGCGGTGGAGAACACCCAGCGCATCGCCGACCGCTGCCAACTGGAATTCACCTTCGGCAAGTACCACCTGCCGGAATTCAAGCTGCCGCCGGGCTACGACTCCCCCACCTATCTCCGCAAGCTGTGCGACGAGGGCTTTGTCCGCTGCTACGGCCAGGAGAAGCCGGAGTACCGCAAACAACTGGAATACGAGCTGGCCATGATCGAGAAGATGGGCTTTACCGACTATTTCCTCATCGTGTCCGACTTTGTCAACTACGCCCGCCAGGCGGGCATCCCCGTGGGCCCGGGCCGCGGCAGCGCCGCAGGCTCCATGGTGGCCTACTGTCTGCACATCACCGACATCGACCCCATGCAGTATCAGCTCTATTTCGAGCGCTTCCTGAACCCGGAGCGCGTGTCCATGCCGGATATCGACATGGACTTCGGTGATACCCGGCGGGGCGAGGTGGTGGACTATGTCCGCCGCAAGTACGGCGACGACCATGTGGCCCAGATCGTCACCTTCGGCACCATGGCCGCCCGGGGCGCCATCCGGGATGTGGGCCGCGCCCTGAACATGACCTATGCCGAGGTGGACGTGGTGGCCAAGCTGGTGCCCTCCGGCCCCGGCGCGCCGCACATCACCCTGGACGACGCCCTGAAGCTCAGCAAGCAGCTCTCCGACCTGTATGAGAGCGACCCGCGGGTGAAGAAGCTCATCGACACCGCTAAGGCCCTGGAGGGCATGCCCCGCCACGCCTCCACCCACGCCGCCGGTGTGGTGATCACCCGGCTGCCGGTGTATGAGTACGTCCCCCTGGCCCGGAACGACGAGTCCATCGTCTGCCAGTACAACATGATCACGCTGGAGGAGCTGGGCCTGCTGAAGATGGACTTCCTGGGTCTGCGGAACCTGACGGTGCTGGACGACGCGGTGAAGATGGTGCGCCGCCACACCCCGGACTTCGACCTGGAGAAGATCCCCATGGACGACCCAGAGGTGTTCCGGATGCTGACCGAGGGCCGCACCTCCGGCGTGTTCCAGATGGAATCCACCGGCATGACCGGCGTGTGCCTGGGCCTGAAGCCCCAGTCCATCGAAGATATCACCGCCATCATAGCCCTGTACCGCCCCGGCCCCATGGAATCCATCCCCCGGTTCATCGCCTGCAAGCACGATCCCAAGCTGGTCAGCTACAAGCACCCGTCCCTGGAGCCCATCCTGCGGGGCACCTACGGCTGCATCGTCTATCAGGAGCAGGTCATCAAGATCTTCCAGGAGCTGGCGGGCTACTCCCTGGGCCAGGCGGACATGGTGCGCCGCGCCATGTCCAAGAAGAAGGCCAAGGACGTGGAACGGGAGCGGGAGGCCTTCCTTCACGGCGACGAGAGCCGGAACATCAAGGGCTGCGTGGCCAACGGCATTCCGGAAAAGACTGCCCAGGCCATCTATGACGAGATCTACGACTTTGCCAACTACGCCTTCAACAAGGCCCACGCCGTCTCCTACGCGGTGGTGGCCTATCAGACGGCGTACTTCAAGTGCCACTATACCAAGGAATACATGGCGGCGCTGCTGACCTCGGTGCTGGACAACTCCGACAAGGTGTCCGAGTACATCGCCGAGTGCCGCAACTGCGACATCAAGCTGCTGCCGCCGGATGTGAACCGCTCCCACGACGGCTTCACCGTGGAGGAGGACGGCATCCGCTTCGGCCTGGTGGCCATCAAGAACATCGGCCGGGGCTTCATCCGCACCCTGGTGCGGGAGCGGGAAGCGAACGGCCTGTTCCGCTCCTTCCCGGACTTCTGCGAGCGGATGTTTGACTGCGGCGACATGAACAAGCGTGCCGTGGAAAACCTCATCAAGGCCGGTGCCTTCGACGGATTGGGCGCCTACCGCTCCCAGCTTGTCCAGGTGTACGAAAAGGTGCTGGACGCCATCGCCAACAGCCGCAAGGTCAACGTGGAGGGCCAGCTCGACATGTTCGGCATGGCCTCCGGCGGCAGCGGAGGCGTCTCCTCGGACATCCATCTGCCCAATATCCCCGAGTACTCCGCCACCGAGCGGATGTTCATGGAGAAGGAGACCACGGGCCTGTACCTCAGCGGCCACCCTATGAACGACTACCGCGCCGCCGCCCAGGCGGCAGGCGCCACCCCCATCCACGCGATCCTGGCGGATTTCAATGGCGAGGACGGCCCCGTCCGCTTTGCCGACGGGCAGAACGTCATCGTGGCGGGCATCGTCATCTCCAACAAGACCCGCACCGCCAAGAACAACACCCTGATGGCCTATGTGGTGGTGGAGGACGAGGCGGCATCCATCGAGCTGCTGTGCTTCAGCCGCACCATCGACCAGTGCGGCGCGTACATGGCCGTCAACACCCCTGTGGTGGTGAAGGGCCGCCTGTCCGTCCGGGACGAGAAGCCGCCCCAGATCATGTGCGACGCCGTCTATCCCCTGAACACCGACGGCACGGCGCCCCTTCCGGCCAATGCCAGGGCACAGGACAGGAACAGCACCATCTTCCTGCGCTTTTCCAGCATGGACAGCGTGGCCTTCCGCCATATCCGCCTGGTGATGACCATGTTCGAGGGGGAGACCCCCGTGAAGATCCGCCTGGCCGACACGGGAAAGCTGCTGGCGGGCAAGTGTCTGAACCACCCGGCCTTTCTGGAGGAGTGCCGCCAGTGGCTGGGGCAGGAGAACGTGGTAGTGCGCCGCCGCGATTGACAAATCCTAAAATTTTCCGTATGATACAAAGAGAAGGGAGCGTGATGACATGGGTGTCGGATTTATCCGCGACAAGCTGGAGATCAAGTTTCTCATCCTGTATGTGACCGCCGGAGTAGCGGAGCCTATGCCCCTCAGCGATATCCAGGCATTGACCATGATCGACGACGGCATCGACTATTTCGATTTTTCCCAGTGTCTCAACGAGCTGGTGAAGACCGACCATCTGCGGATCAATGACGAGCAGAAGTACGCCATCACCCCCAAGGGGCTGAAAAACAGCGAGATCTGCCAGTCCAGCCTGCCCCGCTCCGTGCGGCTGAAGGCGGACAGGCTCATCGCCGCCCACCGGCAGGAGCTGGTGCGCCGCGCCCAGGTGCGCGCCCGGGTGGAGTGCCGGGAGAACGGCACCTACACCGTGGAGCTGAGCCTCAGCGACGATGTGGACAACGTGATGCATCTGCAGCTCATGGTGGCCACCAAGGAGATGGCCGAGGATCTGGCCCAGCGCTTCCAGCGCAACCCCGAGCAGGTGTATTCCCAGTTGGTCACCGCCCTGTACGGGGGATGAAATAACAGGAGCACCACCGAAAAACCATTCGTAGGGGCGGACGACTCTGTCCGCCCGCACAACAACAAGGAGGACACTATGACGAAACGTACCATCATCCCCCTGCTGATCGCCGCGCTGGTGGCGCTGCTGCTTCCCTGGCTCGCCGTCACGTTTGTCAGGGGCGACGGCGGCATGGCCGTCATCTTCCTGCTGTTCTTCGCGGTGAACCCCATCACGGCGATCCTGCTGGGCGTTTTCTCCGGCGGCAACGTCCGTGAGGCGTGGTTCCAGCCTCTGCTGTTCGCCGCGCTGTTCCTGATGGGCGCGTGGGTGTTCTTCACCATGACCGAAATGGCGTTTGTGTTTTACGCCGTGATCTATCTGCTGCTGGGCTATGCCGCCATGCTGCTGGCTTGGCGGTTTGCCAAGCGGAAGGCCGCCGCGCAATAAAACCACGCCATCGCAAAACCATTCTGCCATATGCATACAAAATTCGCCGCCCGATGGGGCGGCGAATTTTTCTGTCATGCCGCCTGCGGCGGCATACCTCAGCTTTTCACTCTTCACTTTTCTCTCTTATCTGCGCTCACAGAGCGCCTTTAATCCGCCTCCATGATCTTGATCTGTCCGGCGGTGTACTGGGTCTCGTTGATGACGATGTCCTTGATCCTGGCCACGTCCTGGGCCTCCAGGCCGTTCTCACCGGCATCCACCACCACGCTGCAGGAGTCCGAGCCCATGAACACCACGCAGTCGGCGTAGCCCTTGGCCGTCACCAGATTCTCGATCTGAGCCTCGGCCACCGTATACCCCGCCAGCACCTGCAGGGTCTGGCTGGCCTCGTTGCACACCTCCTCGGTGGCGTTTTCGTCCATCTCCGCCTCCTGCAGCATGCTGATGGCGCTGTCCCGCGCCTGCTGGCGGCTCAGCCGCGCCGTGGCGAAATAGTCGTTCTCACTGGCGGCGGCCGCCCCGTCGTCCGTCACCGTGACGCCCTGGCCGTTCTCGTTGACCAGCGTGGCCTGGCCCAGAATCTTGTCGGTCTCCGCCACGTTTCCGGCATACCGCCAGTTGAGATACACCGACGCGCCCACCAGCACCAGCACCGCCAGCACCACCGCCGGACGCTTCCAGTTCTTCTTCCACTGCACCTTCATGTCATTGCCCTCCTGCTTACCGCTCTATATTTTTATTTCCATTGCACCACCGTGATCTTATCGCTGCCCAGTCCCGTCAGCACCGACACCGCCTGCACCACCGCCAGATGGACGCCGCTGTCCCCCGCACCCTGGCACACCACCACCGCGCCCTGATAGACGGGGTAGGTCTGCTCCGTCACCACCACGTCCTCATAGCCGCTGCCCCGGTTCAGGGTCACCACGTCCCGGTCCCGCTGCACCTCGCTGTCCCGCAGGCTGTCGCTGCGGTTTTCCGCCAGTTGCAGCGACGAACCGCTTTTCAGCGTCAGCATCACCTGCACCTGGCCCACGCCCCGGATGCGGCCCAGCACCTGCTCCATCCGCTGCTCCGTCTCCGCCAGGGAGTAGCCCTCCGACACGTTGACAGGCTCCGCGGCCGTTTTCTCCTCCTGGCTGCCGGAGGGCAGCAGCATCAGCACGATGCCCACCAGCGCCACCAGCGCCACGAATTTGTACTTTTTTACATAGGATATGAGCTTCTCTCCCGCCATATGCCTCACTCCGTTTCCCGCCAGTGCTGGCAGTCTGACCCGATCGCCAGATCCTCCGCGATGATCCGGGCCAGCGCCGCGTTTTTGGGGATATCCATGGTCACCTCCGCCGGAAACGGCACGCCGTCGCGAAGGGCGCACGTCACCTCCGGGTGGCACGCAAGCCCCAGCGCCGCCGCTTTTTCTGAAATATATGCGGCGGTCTCCTGTTGTATGATGGCCGCCATCTCCTGGCGGTTGGCGTCGGCGTAGTCGTCGGTCTGCTGCTGGATGGTGCGCTGCCACGCCTCATAGTCCGTGTGCACGCCCGTCAGATCCAGCGCCAGCAGGGGCCGGATCACCACCAGCAGCATGATCAGCCCGCCGGTGCATTTTGCCACCGTCAGCAGCGCCCCCTTGGGGAGCAGCGCGTAGAGGATGGACAGCACCATGGCCGCCGCCATGATGCCGAAGAGCCATGTTCGGAAAACACTCATGGGATCACCACCGATACAGAAGAGGTAATAGAGATCAACAGCAGCAGGGCGCAGCTTCCCACCATGCCCAGCACCAGGCCGAAGGCGCTGCCCAGGGCGTCGATCAGCTCCACCAGCGTGCCGTTTCCCGCGGTGGCCGCCAGAAAGGCCGTCACCTTGTACAGCAGGTACTGCACCGCCATGCGGAGGAAGGGCGTCAGACAGGTGGCCAGCACCGCCAGCAGTCCCAGCACGCCCAAGGAATTTTTCAGCATCCCCGCCCCGGCCAGCACGCTGCCGCTGGCCTGGGAGATGATGCCGCCCACCACCGGCACCGCCGTGGAGATGACCGTTCGGGTCATCTGCAGCGTCAGGGCGTCCGCCGAGGTGGCCGCCGCGCCGGTCAGCGTCAGGTAGCCGGTAAACAGCACCAGCGAGCCGGTCAGCGCCCAGGTGACCACCTTCCTGATCCCGGCGGCGATCCGCTTCAGCGGCTCTCCCGGCAGCATGGCGCCTGCGGCGGCCGCCGCCACATAGAAGTACACCAGCGGCAGCAGCACATTGCGGATCAGCGTCAGCAGCAGATTGGAGAAGAACACCGTGGCCACCTGCCGCGCGGAGGCCGACACGATGCCGCCGCTGGCCGCCACCGCCGCCGCCAGGGTGGGCAGCAGCGCCTTGCCCAGCACGTCGAGCTGCTCCATGGTCTCCGTGCCGGAGCCGATCATGGTCTGCACGTCCCCCGCCGCCGTCATGGTGATCACCAGCACGAAGGCCAGGGGCGTGAAGTTGGCCATCAAGGGATGGCCCGCCGCCTGGAAGCTGCCCTCCGCCACGCCGTACAGCAGCACCGTGCCCAGCAGCAGCACCATCACATGGACGCTGCCCCGCACCTCCGCTGTCAGCAGCGTCCAGGCCTTTTCCCACAGCTTCGCCGTCCCGGCGGACAGCGTGCCGCTGTCGGAGGTGTCGCCGTCCAACTGCTCCAGCAGCTCACGGGCATCGGGCGAGAGGGCGTCGTCCACGTTTTCCGGCAGGGATGCCCAGGCAAAAACGGTACATAAACCCAGGATACAGACCCCAATAACGGCGGTTATGAACCCTTTTTTCACAGCAGTCCCTCCAGCATCTGCCACGCCGCCCGGAAGAGGGGCAGCGCCACCAACACGGCGGCGAAGGCGCCCGCCGTTTCCACCAGGCCCGCCATGGCGCCCTCCCCCGCGTCCCGGCACAGCGCGCCGCCGGTGCGGCTGACCAGGGCGATGCCCACGGTCTTCAGCAGCGGGACGAACAGCTCGGCGGACAGTCCGCCCCACGCCAGAAGCTGCCGCAGGAAGGCCATGACCTCCTCCAGCCCGCGGCACAGCGCCGCCAGCACCGCCGCGCACACCGCCAGCGCCAGCAGCAGCGCCATGTCGGGGCTTGTCTTTTTCAGAAGCGCCGCCAGCAGCGTGCCCATCAGGCACACCGCCGCCACCTTGGCCGCCGTATCCATTACAGGGAAAACAGCCGCTTCACCAGGTCGAACAGGTCGCTGATCTGCTGCAGCAGCATCATCAGCACCACGATCAGCCCGGCCAGGGTGGTCAGCAGGGCCTGCTCATCCCGGCCCGAGCGCACCAGTATCAGATTCAGCACCGCCACCAGGATCCCGATGGCCGCGATCTTGAAAATCAGATCCACATCCATATTGTCATCCTCAAATCAGTAAAATGATCAGAAGTCCCGCCGCCGACAGCATCCCCGCCGCCCACAGCTTTGCCGACTGGCGCTGCCCCTCGCTCCGCCGGCGGCAGCATGCCTTCAACTGCCGGGCGGTATACAGCAGGCCGTCCGTCAGCTTCTCCTCGTCACCGCAGAGCTCCAGCGCCGTCATCCACTCCCTGCCGACGCCCAGACGGGAGAATACCCGCTGCCACGCCTCGTTCAGGGGCTTTCCCGCCCGCAGCAGCCCGCCCACCTGGCGGAAATAGGGCCCCGCCAGGGGATAGCGCTCCATGGCGGCGATGGCCTCCGGCAGGGGACGCCGCTGCCAGCGGATGGCGGCGGCCATGGCGTCCAGGGCGGCGGCCAGCTCACGCAGCAGCGCCGTCTGCCGCCGCTGGCGGCTCAGCACGGACAGCACCGTCCACAGCGCCGACGCCAGCAGCGCCGACGCGCCCAGCAACTTTCCCGTCACAGCGCCGTCACCTCGTACAGCCGCCGGCCCTCACGGCGGGTGATGGTCACAGCCTTTTCAAATACCCGCAGCCGCAGAAGCTGGGCGAACAGGGGCTTGCGCTTCAGCTCCGCCGCGTCGGCGGCGTGGATGGTGGCCAGCAGCGTCACGCCGCAGTTGGCGGCGGCGGAGATGGCAGCCAGATCCTCCCGCACGGTGATCTCGTCCACGGCGATGATCTGGGGATTGGCCGAGCGCAGCAGCATGGGGATGCCCAGTGCCTTGGGACAGCCGTCCAGCACGTCCGTATGGCAGCCCACCGCCAGTTGGGGCACGCCCCGGTGGACGCCCGCGATCTCGCCCCGCTCGTCCACCACCGCCACGCGCCGGGCGGCGTGCTCCGGCGAGCCGTCGGACAGGGCGCGGATCATGTCCCGCAGCAGCGTGGTCTTGCCCAGGCCCGGCGGCGACAGGATCACCGCGGCGCAGAAGCGGTCGCCGTCCCACAACTGGGGCAGCACCTCTCCGGAGAGGCCCTCCTGCTCACGCCCGATGCGGATGCAGACGGAGGACAGGTCGCGGAGATTGCGGCTCTCGCCCTGGCGCACCACCGCCGTGCCGCACAGGCCCACCCGGAAGCCACCGGGGGCGGTGAGATACCCCTGGGCCATGGTGTCGGACACGGCATAGCGGGAATAGCCGGTGACCATGTCGCATAGCTGCTCCAGATCCGCCTGGGCCACCCAGGGAACCGGCTGCTCTACGCTGGGCCATACCTCCCCCTCCGGCAGCAGCACTGTCATGGGTTGTCCCGCCCGCAGCCGCAGCTCCTCGGCGCGGGCCTTCTGATGATCCGGCAACTGCCGGGCCAGCCGCTGCCACCGGGGCGGCAGCAGCAGCGCCGCCTGCTCATACCGCGCGATGGCGTACCGCTCGTCCATCCGACCACTTCCCTCCTGTTAGATAGTCCACTGTATGAGGGAGCGGGCCGGGTTATGACAACAAAAAACCACGTCCCGGCCCAAAGGACCGGGACGTGGTGGTTTATGGTAAAGGGGTTCTATTCGCAAAGGGGGACGATGCGTCCTGTACTCACTCCTTGGTCAGGTGCCGCATGGCGGCCTTCAGCATCAGCTTCTTGGTACCCACGGTGTCGAAGGCCACCTCGATCAGCGCGTCGCCGCCCATGGCACGCACCGACAGCACCAGCCCGTGGCCGAAGGCGGCGTGCTTCACGCTCTCGCCCGCCTTGATCTCCATCAGGGGCGCGCTCTCCTTCTTCGCCGCGGCCGCTGCCACATAGGCGGGCTTTTTCGGCGTGGGACGCTCGGCATAGCCCACGGTGCCGCGGCCCGTATAGCCGCCGCCAAAGCCGCCGTAAGAGGTATCGTCATTATAGTCGTCGCTCCAGTGGCGCTCCTGCCGGGGCTCCGGCTTGCCCACCCACTGGCTGTTCTCCTCCGGGATCTCCTCCAGGAAGCGGGAGGGCATGGCGGGTGTGGTGCGGCCGAACAGCATGCGCTGCTTGGCGTGGGTCATGGTGAGATGCTCACGGGCGCGGGTCATGGCCACATAGCACAGCCGCCGCTCCTCCTCCATCTCCTCCTCGTCGCCCATGGCGCGGTTGCC
>CAKTZN010000054.1 GCA_934635545.1 uncultured Oscillospiraceae bacterium
CATGTACGACGCGGTGTCCAAGGCCTTTACCCACGGCCTGCTCCACAGCGAAAAGCCCTGGTGCAAGCTGGACAAGGTGAAGTGGATCTGCCCCGCCCCCGGCTATGACCGGCACTTCAAGGTCACCCAGTCCTTCGGCGTGGAGATGATCACCGTTCCCATGACCGCCAGCGGCCCCGATATGGACATGGTGGAGGAGCTGGTGAAGGATCCCGCCGTCAAGGGTATGTGGAACGTACCCAAGTACTCCAACCCCGAGGGCGTGGTGTATTCCGATGAGACCATCCGCCGTCTGGCAGCCCTGAAACCCGCCGCCCCCGACTTCATGCTGATGTGGGATAACGCCTACTGCATCCACGAGTTCGACTGCGACTATGTGGACTTCCCCGATATTCTCAGCCTGTGCGCCGAAAACGGCAATGCCGACATGGTGTACGAGTTCGCCTCCACCAGCAAGGTCACCTTCCCCGGCGCGGGCGTGGGCGTGATGGCCGCCAGCGAGGCCAACATCGACTATTTCAGCAAGCTCATCAACATCCAGACCATCGGCTTCGACAAGATCAACCAACTGCGGCATGTGAAGTACCTGCAGGACAAGGCCCACACCCTGGCCCTGATGAAGAAGCACGCCGCCATCCTGGCGCCCAAGTTCCACGCGGTGCTGGACGCCCTGGATGCCGAGATCGCCCCCTTGGGCATCGCCGATTACAAGCGTCCCGTGGGCGGCTATTTCATCAGCGTGGACGCCATACACGGCTGCGCCAAGCGGACGCTGGCTCTCTGCAAGGAGGCGGGCGTCACCATGACCGGCGCGGGTGCCACCTTCCCCTACGGCATCGACCCCAACGACAGCAACATCCGCATCGCCCCCTCCTTCCCTCCCGTGGAGGAGCTGAAGCAGGCCATCGCCATCTTCTGCAACTGCCTGAAGCTGGCGGCGCTGGAAAAGCTGGGCGTGTAAAGCATGATAAAATAAGACCACCTGCAAGGGTGGCCTTATTTTATCCCATTCAATAGGAGAACTTCCATGCATCAGAAGATCACATCCCTGTTGGCGGCGCTGTTGGCCGCCGTGCTGCTGTGCGCCTGCGGCGGTCAGCCCGCGCAGGAACCGGAACCTCCGGAAGCACCGGAGGTTGCGCCCTACGACTTCACATTGGACTACCACCGCTGTGCGCCGCTGGTGGAGCGGCAGATCGGCAGCGATCTGGTGGAAGCGGCCCGGCTGGTGATCGACGCCTTTCTGGCGGGAGAGACCGCTGTGACGCTGCCGGAGGGTGACTACGGCGGCAATCCCGGCAACGATCTGGGCTATGCCCTCTACAGCATGTGTCCGGCCTTCGGCGCGGCGACAGACTACGATGACAACCATTTCGACAGGGCCGCCCACACCGTCACATGGGCCTATACTCAGACGCCGGAGCAGGTGCAGGAGGCGCTGGCGGCGCTGGAGCAGACCACCACCGACTGCATGAGCCGTCTGCGCCGGGGTGACGGTGAGACCACCCGCGCCCTGCTGCTGTACCGCGCCCTGACGGAGCAGGGCGCCTACGACTATGACGTGTCCGGCACCTATGATGACGATCCCGCAGCGTACCGCTTCCGCACCAGCAGCTATGCGGCGCTGGTGCTCCACAGCGGCATCTGCTATTCCTTCGCCCAGGCGCTGGCCTTCCTGTACACCCAGGCGGGGCTGGACTGCGCCGCCGTGACAGGCGACGGAGCCTCCGGCTTCCACATGTGGCTGATGGCCGCCATCGATGGGAAATGGTACTACTTCGACCCCACCTGGGATGCGGGCGGCGGCTGGTACTACTTCGGCATGACGGCGGAGGATCGTGCCACCTGGGCCGGGGAATTCACCGGCGGTGCGCTGCTGGGGCAGGATGTCACGACACTGGCCGACCTGTCTGATGCCCGCTTTTCTTCCGTCAACGGCCGCTGGTGGACGGATATGACCCTCGGCCGTCAGGCCGGGCAGGCCATCTTTACCGGCGACGGCGGCGAGACCCTGTCCCTGCCGCTTTCCTGATACTACGCTCACCCCTCAGAGAGGGAGGAAATGCTTCATGGCATTTCCTCCCTTTTTTTGATAAAATAAGAAAAAACTTTTGAAGCTCCTGTCATATCCGCGCCGGAAACGGTAGTTATATCAATAGAAGGAGAAAGGAGGAGCGCCGCCATATGGATGACAAGCAGATCATACGCCTGTTTTTTGAGCGCTCAGAGCAAGCCATTACCGAACTGTCCCGGAAATACGGTGCTCTGTGCTTCCGGCTTGCCAGCAGTATTCTGAACGATCATCAGGACGCGGAGGAGTGCGTGAATGACGCGTATCTCGGTGCATGGAACAGTATTCCTCCCCAATCTCCCGACCCGCTGCGCGCCTATATCTGCCGCATCGTCCGCAACCACTCCCTGAAAAAACTCCGGGCCAACACCGCGCTGAAACGGGGCAGCCAGTTCGAGGTGTCCCTGGAGGAGCTGGCCAACTGCATCCCGGACAACTCTCTGGATGAGCAGCTTGCCGTAAGCGAACTGTCTGCGCAGATCGACGCGTTTCTTTCTGCTTTGCCCAAGGACGACAGGGTCATGTTTGTGAAGCGCTATTGGTTTTCGGAATCATTATCCGAGATCGCAGCCGCGTTTCATATCACCGAGAACAACGTGTCTGTCCGACTCAGCAGAATACGCGGGAAACTATGTCAATACCTAGAGCGTAAGGAGGTAACTATATGATGGATCACAAAACCGATAAGCTGATTTCAGCCATCGGAGACATTGATACGGCATATCTGGAAGAAGCCCTTGACTTCGACGGTGCGAAAAGCCGGAAGAAAACCACTCACCTCCCCAAATTATCTGCCGCGTGTGTGGCCGTGCTGGTCATACTGGGCCTGTCCGTGACAGCTTTCGCCATCAGCAGGATCCCGCTGTCATGGCGCGATATCTTTTCCTCCAGTCAGACCGTCATCGGCGACGAAGACGAGGTTCCGGTGATCTCTCAACAGCAGCAACCGGAACAGCATCAGCAGCAGGCCGTACCTGCGGAGGAAATGCGGATCAAGATAGAGAAGGTGATCTCTGACGAGCGAACCCTATATCTTCTCTATTCCGTGAAGGCCAACGAGGGTGCGGTTCTGGATAAGACGGGTAACTTTTCCGGCTTTGAGCTCTATTTTCCCGGTAAGATGATGTCCGGCGCTTATGTGTCGTATTTTCTGGAGCGGAAGGAAGGCGTGCCGGAGAACGAATTGGAAGGTGTCGTATACGCCAACTGGCAGCCGGGCGACAGCGCCAACGGCCTTGTGATGAACCTCTCCAACTGGCAGGAGAAAAGGTGGTTTGACGATGTAAAGGTGGATTTCAATGTGGCGGAAATGGTAGAAAACGCAGGTGAAAATGCCAAGTTGTCCAAACTGCAAACCGCCTATTCGCCTGAGTATCTATGGCAGCCAGGGGATGCGGATGTAAAGCTGCCCGGCAACGCATCCATCTGCAATGCTGGCTGGGAGGATGGCGTCCTTCAGATTGTTATGAGAGAGTCGGTGAACTCTAACGAATGGTCGCGGGGAGAGAACTGGTATTTCCTCGACACAAGGACAGATACGGTCATCTATCCAGATTCAGGAGTGCATTTTAGCCAGCCAGAGGAACTTGATCCTGATGTAACAGATACCGATTGGCAATATATCTGGAGATTTGTGTTTGTTGACAAGGAAGCACTTCCTTACCTTGAGCTGCACTGGGGTGGAAAGAATATCTTTACCACCGTGCTTCCGGGGCAATGGGAGGTCACGCTGGACGAAACACCCGTCACTGTGCAGAGCGAGGTGCTGGCAGAGAATGTTCCCCTGTCCTATGCAGGTGAGACGATCCTCGCGAAAAAGATCGAGTGCTCCAAGCTGTCTATGGCGGTGTATTTCGACGGCTATGTTGATTCTACTACGGGTATTCTTGGCAAGTTCGAGGTATTTGATGCAAACGGCGATACTATCCCGTGCCGGTGGAGCTTTATCGCAGATCAAACCGACGATAGCTGCATGATCTGGACGCGGTTTGATGAACCCATTGAGTCGAAGAACATCTGTAAACTGGCATTTAACGGCGAGACCGTGTTTGAGAGATAGAAAAAAGAGGGTGCATAAGGCACCCTCTTTTCCCCTATTAACGGGCTTTATGTACCCGTTATTACCGCTTATTTACCGTTTACAGGATCTCCAACCGGCGCAGCTCCGCCAGGAACTCCGCCACGTCGGCGCGGAGGGTGGCCTCATCCACCTCGTACTCCGCCAGCATCTGCTGTACCAGCGCCTCCTCCGTATCGCACTGGGGCAGCAGATCCCACATGCGTTCGCCGGTCTCATTCAGGGTCAGAAGCCCCTTCAGCTCCAGCGACGCGTCGCCCACCGGCACCAGGATCACGTCCCCGGCGATGGTGCGCTTGACCAGTTGTTTGCGGATCGTCATTGCTCTGCCTCCTTCAAAGTCAGCCGCACCGTCTCACGCGTCATGTCGCACAGATAGGTGGGCTTCACGTCAAAATGGCCTGTCTCCGTCACGCACATGGCGGCGCAGGCGTGGCACACATGCTTGCTGGCGCACACGGCGCACTCCGGCGGCAGCCGGATGGCTGCGGTGGCCTCCTTGGTCAGCCGCCACGCCTCGTCAAAGCCCAGTTGGGGCACAGAGAACTTCGGCTGCGTCATCATACCGCAGGGGGTCATGTCCCCCTGCCAGTTGAGCCAGAAGGCGCTGCGCCCGGCCCGGCAGGAGACACCCTCGCCCGGCGTACCCTCACAGACCTCCTCCTGGGGCAGGGACAGCCCCTGGCGCATGGCCTCGGCCCGCTGGCGGAACACCTCCGGCTCGAACCGCAGCTTATCCCAGGCCACGGCGTACTCCGCTGCCTGGCAGGCGGTGAAGCGGTCGTTCTGCCCCACCATATCCTCGCTGCGGCGGATGGGCGGGAACATATAGGTGGCCAACTGCATGGGCGTGCCCAGCTCCTCCGCCGCGGCATGGATCGCCTCCATATCCGCCGCGTTGTAGGGCGTCAGCGACACGTTCATCTTCACGTCGATCCCCAGCGCCTTCAATGCCCGGATATTGCCCGTCACCTTATCGAAGGCCGGGTGGCCGCACAGCCGCTCATAGGTCTCGTTCCCGCCGCCGTACAGGGTGATGTTGAACCGGAACGGCGGCTCATGGCGGAAGAACTCCAGCCAATCCCCGTCGATCAGCGATCCGTTGCTGTTCACCGACACCAGCAGCCCCATCTTCTTCAGCTCCGTCAGCAGATAGCGGAAGTCGGGGCGGATCAGCGGCTCGCCGCCGGTCAGCAGCAGGAACAGCATGCCCCGGCTGCGGGCCGTCTCGGCAATGGCCAGCCATTCGTCGGCGGTCAGCTCACGGCCCCGCCGCCGCTGCTCCTCCGCTGAAAGATGCACATAGCACATCTTGCAGTCGAAGTTGCACCGGGCCGTCAGCTCAAAGTTGCCCGCCAGCGGCGTGCCCGACCGGCAGGCCTTGGCGTGCAGATAGGTGGACAGGCGGGGTTCCGCGCTGCTGAATTCCATATCAGGCCCTCCTCAAATAGTCTTCCAGCGCCCGGACGGCGCCCTCGTCTTTCCGGCACGTCAGGCCGTACACCGGCACGGCGCCGATCAGGGCCGCCGCCAGCTCCGTCATCCGCGCCGCGGAATCCGCCGCCCAGGGATAATAGGCGCACTGGTTCACCAGCGCCATGAACGCCTCCTTGGGCCGCAGGGGATACACCCGGTTCTCCGCCCCCTGCACCGGCAGCACGATGGCCCGCAGGGGCGCGCTGACGTTCCGGCAGATGCCGGAGGTGCCGGAGTACAGTATCCCGTGCACCGTGCCGTCCCCCGGCCGCACCAGCGATCGGTCGCCGTTGATCACCTGCGCCCCGGCGTATTGCCGCCACAGCTCCGCCTGGGTGCTCTTCCCCGCGCCGGACGGCCCGGAGAACAGCAGCCCCTGCCCCTGTGGCGTCACGATGTAGGCACTGTGCAGGATCAGCATGCCGAAGTCCGCCAGCAGGTCGAACAGCCCCGCCGACTCCAATATCGTCCGGTCGGACACCGTCTCCCGATAGCCCTCGGACAGCCGCAGCGCCGTAACGTCCCCCTGCCGCGCGGCAAAGGCCCGGTAGCGGCTGCCGTAGTCCTGCAGCAGGCAGAACCGCTCCCCCTCCCGCCAGCGGTACAGGGTGCCCTGATGGGCCGCGCCCTCCGGCGGCTGGGGCATGTCTCCCCCCACCGTCACACGGATGGTGTGCCCGGCAGGGCCGCCCTCCACCTGGAAGGCACGGCACAGGTCGGACGCCTGCCACGGTGTGTCCCCCGTCAGCGCCAGCGTCACGCCGCCGAAAGCGTAATACTTACTGTACATAAGTGGCAAACATCAACGCGCTGTAATCAGTCGAAAAGTGTCCGGCGTAGCAGGTGCTGCTCTCACCGGCCTTCAGGCCGGAGGAGATGCCCACCCGATAGGTGATGCCGCCCAGATAGAGGTCGCCGTAGGCGATCTTGTAATAGACGTAGATGGGCCCGGTGATGTCGCTGCCGGACTTGTTGGTGACGGTGATGGCGGTGTCCTGGGTCTCGATGCCCAGCACGTCGCCGCACATGGTGGGCTCGGTGTCAAACACCGCATAGGTGTCCACCTGGCCGGTCAGGCCCTCGGTGCTGTCGGGCATGGCCTGGCGGGACAGCTCCAGCGCCTGGGCGGAAGCCCCCACCGGCAGGGTGGTGACGCTGAACTGATAGGTGCTCTCCCCCTGGGTCAGGGTGATCTGGGCGTACTGCACCGTCTTGTCGCCGTCGTTGCGGACGGTGATGGCCAGCACGTCGGACACCGTCTCGTCGCTGCCGTCCTCCACGAAGGCCCCGGCGTAGCGGTTGACGCTCATCAGGGACAGTCCGCTGCCCAACTCCATCATGGGCTCCGCCGCGGCGGTGCTGTCCCCATTGGGGGTATCGCCGTCGCCGGTGGGATCACTGTCCGTGGCGGCATTGCCGCCGCAGGCGGTCATCACCAGCGTCAGCGCCAGCAGCAGGGCAAAAAGCTTGCAAAATTTCATAGCGTTCTCCTTTGCGGCCGCCCGCCCGCAGGCAAAGCGGCAATTCAGGGAAAAAGTGCCCCGCCCTTTCGGGCAGGGCACTTTTGTTGTGGGGTTTTGGGGTCAGGATTCAAGAAGTAAACAGGCGCCCTTCATCCACGGGGTTATCATAGCAATACTTTTCACCTTCTTGTGTAGGCATATCACATATTGCCGTCATAGTATCGAAAAACAGTACTCCCGCAGTAGTCTGATAACCACATGAACTTTTTTGGTGATTTGTTATAAACTTGCAATTCCCCGCAATATTGGCGCTGAGCTGGAAGCTCTCGAAATATACCTGAGGCTTCACATAGGATTTTTTCATTGTACTTTCACTCCTTTCTCAGAACCAACGGTCGAAGATGTTGTCCAGCCAGCCGCCGATGCCGGGCCGCTGAGAGGCCGCCTGCACCGTCAGGGCCGGGGCGTCAAAGGCCTCGCTGTTCACACCGTCGGCGTCAGTGGCGACGACGCTGTAATTCAGCGTTCCGGCCTCAGCCGCGGTAACGGTGTAGGTAAACTCGCGGTACGTCACCTTCTTGGCGTTCCAACCCCAGCCGGTGCGCTGGGTACGGGTGCGGTAGCTGGTGATGGTCTCGCCGTCCACCGTGATGGCTGCCACATCTTCAGAGGTCTTCACCGTCAGGGTGGCCTTCTGGCCCACCTTCACCGTGCTGCGGTTCCAGCTCACCTCGAAGCGTTCGGGCTCAAAGGTCACAGGCTCGGGATCCGGCTCCGGCGCGGTAAACAGGGCCCGGACAGCCGCCACGGCGTTGGCCTGATCCTCATCACTGAGGGCCGCCAGTGTAACCGTATCCTGCGCTGCTGTGAAGGTGATCTTCAGGTTGGTCAGGGACAACACGCTGCCGGAGGTATTGGTAATGGTCACACTTGTCTCGTCGTTCACCTTGTCACTGATGAGGTAATACATCTCAGTAGCGCTCGTCAGTTGCTCCACCTTAGCAGTACCATTATTCACACTAATGCTCATGTTAGCGGCATTAGTGCTATTCTGAGGAGCCTTTGCGCCGATCTGGATGCTGGCGATCTGATCATTCGCAGTTACCTTGAAGCTGATGGCCTGGCCTGCCGCCAGATAGACCTCATTGTTGGGGCCGTAGTTCTTGTAATCTTCCAGCTCAGCCTCTTCGGCGCCATCGATGAACACCATCTTCTTCTCGCCGTCGATTGTTGCATTGCTGTTCTTCAGTTCGGTGCGCAGTTTAATGAACTGAGGATAGGCTTCGTCGTCATTCAGATAAGTGTTACTGTCGTTCTTGCCCATGGGGTCATAGACGCGGATGGCATCCAGCCAGAAGGTAGATTTGCCAAGATCCTGATGGTCGAACGCGCCGTCATAGAACACAGTGATCACAGCGGTATATTCGCCGTAGTCAAGGCCGGTAAACCGCATAACAGGAATCTGATACAGGCACTCGGTACTGTTCTTGTCAACAACCCACTTGCCATTTTCCTGCGTATAGCCATAGTAGTTATCGACCCAAGCGCTCTTAACGAGAGTACCGGTGGTATCACTACCCGCATAAACCTTGACAGTAATCGCGCCGGAGCGGTTGTCGGTCAGGGAGATGACGTCGAAGCCGGTGCCCTTGAAGGTGAACTGAGCGGTGGGGTTGGCGGTCAAGTCGGCATTCACGGTGACCTTTTTGGCGCTGCCCATGGAGAAGGTGGTGCTGTTCTTATAGGCATCGTCGTAGCCGTAGACGTTCTGCTTCTTGCCCAGCTCCTCCAGCGCCTGGTCAGCAGACTTCTCGGTGCCGTCCACATACCAGGTACCCATGGCATCGCTACCATCGGTAGGTGCCGGATTGAAGCTCTTCTGCTCCGCGCCGTCGCTGCCGTAGAACTTCGCAAAGCTGTCCTCGTAGTAGACAGTGGACGCGGGGATGATTTCGATACTATACTTCGCAGTCTGGCCTTCCTGGAGCCCATCATTAACCAGAAGCGTTCCGTAGTACTGGAGGCTGAACTTATCGCTGCTGTCGATCATTTGCTTCAGCGTATAGGTAATGTTGAAGTCACCGTCCGTACTAATCCCTGCAAAGCTCGAAACATTACCGATATCGACCTTGGTAATCCTTGCCTTACCCAGATTTGCGTTGATATCACTCGGCTTGATCACCAGCGGCAAACCGAAGTCCACCACGAAGGTCTTATCGTTGTTGAACCTGTAGTACAGATTGACGATCTTGTAATCATCACCGGTGAAGTCCGTTTTTGTAAACTCATAGCTGCTGTAACGGTACTGGGCCGAAATCTGCGGCATATCCTCCAGCTTCCAGTTGACCGCCTCAATCGCACCAGCCGCGTTTTTAACGGTGTTGTTTACCAAGCCCACGGGATTAGTAGTACGGGCAAAGCCTGAATTAAAAGCCGTGTCCGCATCGACAACGATGTCATAAGTCCAGAATTGCTGGGGCGTACCAGTCGTCTCATCGTAGTAGTTGACAATCAGCTTATACTCGACCGTTGTCTTTACGCGGACGTAATAGGTGATCAGCGCGCCGTGCTGGTTATAAACCTCGACACCACTGATATCCATTGCACCGCCGACCGTGCAGCCACTATACGCACCGGAAATAGAGGTATAATCATCCAGACCACTTCTCTGACGGGCATCTTCGTCGATAGCCCAGACGATTTGCTCTGTCGTCTTGTCATAGGTATAGCTGCTTTTCGGATAACTTGTGCCGAGCTTATCGCTGGCCGAGTCACTGGTCATCGTGACCGTGATCATATAGACCTCAAAGTCCTTGGTCTCAATGCCGCGGAAATTATTCAACTGGCGGTAATAATTGCCGTCAGAATCCTTATCGACAGGCTGATCAGTTTTCGTGCTGTCATAGTCGCAGTGGTAAGCCAGTGTCTTGCCATCAACAGGGAAGGTATCCGGCACGCGGCTGCCTGTATACTGAACCGCAAAGTCAAGGAGCACATAGTTCTCACTATTCACCTGAGAATTGTATTCGCTGCCACCCTTCGGCTTGCCCCAGTCGGCCACGTCGGTGGTCACTTCCTTAGTGATCTCCGTCCGCGTCATATAGTACGCAGCAAGCTGCTGCGTGCAGCCGCTCATACCGCCCGTGGAGCCGGCGCCGGTCACAGTCGTCCAGTTGACACGGTCTGCGGACACCTGCCACTTTCCACCGTAATAACGCACATAGTTGAACGCGGCACCACTATTGGAATAGTCAACGCCCCAGGCGGTTTGAATATTGCTGGCAGAACTGTTGTGGATACGTCCCGTCCAGAAAACAAGCTTCTGTGCATCTTTGTTCTCCTGCTTTGCAATGAACCGCGTACCGCCCCATTCATAACGGGTTGCTTCCGCTTCCATGCCCGCGGCGATCAGGGCATCGGACATCGCCACACCCTTCTCACCATATGCGACAGCGGCAGGAATATTGATGTACCGGGCTCTGCCTTTCGTCTGGCCAGCATCAGTGGTATCGCCACCCCAGCCATCGCCGGACGTGGTGCCAGCATTGATGCCATTTGCTTCAATGGTG
>CAKTZN010000055.1 GCA_934635545.1 uncultured Oscillospiraceae bacterium
CTTGCCGTCCATCTCGAAGGTCTTGCCGTTTCTGAAATCACCGGCGGTAATAGTTGCCATATTGATATTCCTCCCATGTGATGAGGGAATATCAACATTCCCTCGAATAAAATAATTCTGGCCGCAAAAAGCCTTATCTATTTTACATGATGCTGTGTGGTTTGGCAAGTGCTTTGCCGTATTTTTTGCCAAAAATGCGAAATTATTTCCCTTACAGCACGATCAGTTCCTTGGGTGCCTTGGTGATGACCTCCGCGCCGTCCTTGCGCAGCACCATCACGTCCTCGATCCGGACGCCGAACTTACCGGGGAGATAGATGCCTGGCTCGGCGCTGACCACCGCGTTTTCCGGCATGGGCTTATCGTTGCTGGGAGCAGCGTTGGGTGCTTCGTGGATGTCGATGCCCAGGCTGTGGCCGAAGCTGTGGCCGAAATAGGGGCCGTAGCCCGCGTCCTCGATGACCTTGCGGGAGGCGGCGTCGATGGCCGCGCCGGTGACGCCCGCCCTGGCGGCGGCGATGCCCGCCAACTGAGCCTCCAGCACGATATGGTACACCTTCTTCATCTCCTCGCTGGGCTCACCCAGAGCCACGGTGCGGGTCATGTCGCTGCAATAGCCCTTGTACACGCAGCCGAAGTCCATGGTGATGAAGTCGCCCTGCTGCACCTGGCGCATGCTGGGTACGGCGTGGGGCATGGAGCCGTTGGGGCCGGAGGCGATGATGGTATCAAAGGAGGTCTTTTCCGCACCGGCGGACACCATCAGGTAGTTGAGCCGCGCGGCGATCTCCTTCTCCGTCATGCCCACATGGATCTCCTTGCAGATCTGCGCCAGTGCGCCCTCGGCGATCCGCTGGGCGGCGATCATGTTGGCGATCTCCTCGTCGTCCTTGCTGCCCCGCAACAAGATCATGGCGGCGGTGGCGGGCACCAGCGTGCAATGCAGCTTCTCCGTATAGGCGGTGTGGGTGGCCACGGTCATGACCTCCTCCTCAAAGCCCACCTTCTGGGCGCCGGACTCGGCCAGCGCCTTGTTGATCAGGTCGGTGAAGGGATTGGCCCGGCTGGTCTCCCAGATGACGGCGGCGTCGCCGATGGCCTTGCCCGCCGCCTCGGTATAGCGGCTGTCGGTAAAGTACCAGCTTCCCTTCCGGGTCACCAGCGCCACGCCCTCGCCCATAAAGCCGGTGGCGTAATAGCAGTTGGATTCGCCGGTCAGCAGCATGGCGTCCAGTTCGCCCAGATGGGCCGCAATGTGTTCCAGATGGTTCATGATAACTCCTCCTATGTCACATTTTTCGTAGGTTACTTTTCCCGCGCCAGCTTCTTGAAAGGGGCCTGCATGGCGTGCAGCACCTTCTGCCACGGTGTCACCGCGCCGCCGGCGGGCTCCACCATCAACGCGGTGACCCCCGCCAGATTGGCCGCCAGCACGTCCGTCAGCAGCTTGTCACCCAGCATGGCGGTCTCTCGCTCATAGACGCCCGCTTTGGCCATGGCCCGGCGCAGTCCCTTGGGCGATGGCTTCTGGGCGTGGCCCACATAGTCGATGCCCAGGGCATGGCAGAAGTCGTCCACTCTTTTGCTGCTGCGGTTGTTGGACAGGATCATCACTGTGATCCCGTCGGCCTTCAGGCCGTCGATCCAGGCTTTCACGCCCTGGGGCGGCGTTTTTACCGATTTGGGCGCCAGGGTATAGTCCAGGTCGCACAGCAGAAGGCGCACGCCCTTCTCCCCCAGCAGCGCCGGCGTCACGTTGTCATAGGCCGCCAGCAAACGGTCAGGCCGCAAAGAAAGCCGCATGATCCCTCGTCCCTTCTCATAGAATCAGGTACAGTATAGCAGTTTTTACCGGAAAATACAAGGGGGCGGAGGTATGCAGTTCTATCTGGCGGCGGGGATGGGGGACACGCTGCCCCGTGGGCGGTTCCGCCCGGTGCGGGCGGCCTACCGGCTGGGGCCGCGGCTGCTGTCGGCGATAGGCGGCGGGGCGGTGCAGGGCGGCATGATGCTGGTGGGCGACAGCCGGGAGTGCGGCCCCCACGACGTGCTGGCGCGGGACATCATCCGGGAGTGCTTGCGGCGGAATTACGACGGCGTGGTGCTGGATTGGCACCATAAAGGGCCTGATCGCGGTACATTAACGGCTCTTTTGGGGCAATTATGCCCCCAATACGGGCTGCGGCTGTTCGTGCCGGAGCAATACGCCCCCTATGCCGCCCAGGCCACGGTGCTGCTGAACACTGCCGTCAGCGGCGGCACCCTGGCGGCCTGCCTGGAGGACGGCATCCGCCGGTACGGCGCCGGGGGGCTGGCCCTGGATCTGGAGCGGCTGCGGCTGGACTTCACCCTGCCCCATTCCGCCAACGTCCGCAGACCCCTGACGGCATCGGAGCTGCGGCGGCTGCGGGAGGGCAAGAGCGTCTATTTCTCCGAGGAGCTGTGCGCCCGGTACTTCACCTACCGCACCGGCAGCGAGAATCACTATGTGCTGTTCGACGACGCCCAGACCCTGCGAAAAAAGGCGGCGCTGGCGGAAAACCGCGGCATCCGTGAGGGCTTTTTCATGCTGCCGGAGGTGGCGGACATCGCCGGTGAGCTGCTGGGATAGCATAAAAAAATCACCACCCGGATGGGTGGTGATCTCTTTGCGATTAATAGTAACGCTTGTTGCGGTTCTTCCGGGCAGCCTCGGACTTCTTGCGGCGCTTGACACTGGGGCTCTCATAGCACTCGCGGCGACGCACCTCAGCAACGATACCGGCCTTAGCGCAGCTTCTCTTAAAACGCTTCAGGGCGCTATCCAGAGATTCGCCTTCCTTGACATGAATTTCGGACATCTATTTTTCCCTCCCTCCGATGCACCCGGCTCGATCCAGGGTGCTCTTTAAGAGTCATTAGGCATGACTTAACGAATGATATTATACTGATTCGGGCATATCTTGTCAAGATATTTTTCACAAATTCTGCGCAAAAGGGCGAAAAAAGCAGGGCGGTTCATGGAACCGCCCTGCTTTTCGGCAATTTTACTTGGCGGGCTTCACGATCAGGTTGATGAGCTTGTTCTTCACCAGGATGGTCTTGACGACGGCCATGCCTTCGGTGGCCTTCTGGACCTTCTCCACGGCCTTGACAGCCTCCATAACGGTGGCCTCGTCGCTGTCCACGGGAACATTGACGGTGCCCTTCAGCTTGCCGTTGACCTGCACGGCCATCTCCACGTTGGCGTCGATGGTCTTGGCCTCGTCATAGGCGGGCCAGGACATCTGCATGGCCATCTTGCCGCTCTTGGCGGCAAAGCCGGTCAGCTCCCACATCTCCTCCACCATGTGGGGGGCGAAGGGGGACAGCATCAGCATCAGCATGGACAGGTCGCCCTTGGTGAGGCCGTTGGCATAGAAGGCGTTGACCAGCGCCATCAGGGCGGCGATGGCGGTGTTCATCTTCAGCTCGTCGATATCACCTGTGACCTTCTTGATGGTCTTGTGGATGATGGACTCGTTCTTGGCGGAGATCTGGTCGCTGTCCTCGGCCATGTCCATCAGGTTCCAGCAGCGGTCCAGGAACTTCTTGCAGCCGCGGACGGCGTTGGTGGACCAGGTGGCGGTCTTCTCGAAATCGCCGATGAACATGATATACAGGCGCAGGGTGTCGGCGCCGAACTCCTTCACCACGTCGTCGGGGTTCACCACGTTGCCCAGGGACTTGGACATCTTCACAGAGGGACGCAGGGCCAGATTGCCGTGCAGGCGGATCAGCTCCTCCTTCTCGGCCTCGGTCTTGGCGTTGCCCACATAGTAGGGATTCTCGCCCAGGATCATGCCGTGGCTGGTGCGCTTGGCATAGGGCTCCTTGGTGTGCACCACGCCGATGTCGTACAGGAACTTATGCCAGAAGCGGGAGTACAGCAGGTGCAGGGTGGTGTGCTCCATGCCGCCGTTGTACCAATCCACGGGGCCCCAGTACTCCTCGGCCTCCTTGGACACCAGCTCGTTCTTGTTGTCGGGATCCATATACCGCAGGAAGTACCAACTGGAGCCGGCCCAGTTGGGCATGGTGTCGGTCTCGCGCTTGGCGGGGCCGCCGCAGCAGGGACAGGTGGTGTTGACCCAGTCGGTCATGCGGGCCAGGGGGCTCTCGCCGTCGTCGGTTGGCTCATAGGCCTCCACCTCCGGCAGCACCAGCGGAAGCTGATCCTCCGGCAGCGGCACCCAACCGCACTTCTCGCAGTTCACCAGGGGGATGGGCTCACCCCAGTAGCGCTGGCGGGAGAACACCCAGTCGCGGAGCTTGTAGTTGACCTTCTCCTTGCCGAAGCCCTGCTCCACCACATACTTCTTCATGGCGGGGATGGCCTCGCGGACGGTCATGCCGTTCAGGAAGCCGGAGTTCACCATGACGGCGCTGTCGTCCTTGGCCACGAAAGCCTCCTTGGTGACGTCACCGCCGGCGACCACCTCGATGATGGGCAGGCCGAACTTGGTGGCGAACTCCCAGTCGCGCTGGTCGTGGCCGGGCACGCCCATGACGATACCGGTGCCGTAGCCCATCAGGACGTAGTCGGAGACGAACATGGGCAGAGGCTTATGGGTGACGGGGTTGATGACCTCCACGCCCTCCAGCCGGACGCCGGTCTTGTCCTTGTTCAGCTCACCGCGCTCAAAGTCGGACTTGCGGGCGGCCTCGGCCTGATAGGCCTCCACCTCGGCCCGGTTGGCGATCTGGGGCAGCCACTTCTTCAGGGTGGGATGCTCGGGAGAGATGACCATATAGGTGGTGCCGAACAGGGTGTCGGCACGGGTGGTGTACACGGTGACATCCTCGCCCATGTTGGTCTTGAAGGTGATGTCGGCGCCGGTGGAGCGGCCGATCCAGTTCTTCTGCTGGGTCTTGACGCGCTCGATATAGTCCAGATCGTCCAGATCGTCGATCAGGCGCTGGGCATACTTGGTGATGCGCAGCATCCACTGGCTCTTCTCCTTCTGCACCACTTCGCCGCCGCAGCGTTCACACACGCCGTTGACGACCTCCTCATTGGCCAGCACCACCTTGCAGCTCGTGCACCAGTTGACGGCCATGGTGGCCTTATAGGCCATGTCGTGCTTGAAGAGCTGCAGGAAGATCCACTGGGTCCACTTGTAGTACTCCGGGTCGGAGGTATTGACGCAGCGATCCCAGTCGAAGCCGTAGCCCAGCATCTTCAACTGGCGGGTGAAGTTGGCAATGTTGTCGTGGGTGACGATGGCGGGATGGATGTGGTTCTTGATGGCGAAGTTCTCGGTGGGCAGGCCGAAGGCGTCGTAGCCGATGGGGAACAGGACGTTATAGCCCTCCATGCGCTTTTTACGGGTCACGATGTCGATGGCCGTAAAGGGACGGGGATGGCCCACATGCAGGCCCTGTGCGGAGGGATAGGGGAACTCGATCAGGCCGTAGAACTTCTTCCGGGTCTTGTCGCCGGTGACGGCGCGGTAGGGCTTGGTCTTTTCCCAGTTTTCCTGCCATTTCTTTTCAATGGCCGCAAAATCGTAATTCATGGTTGCTTCTCCTTATATCCGAATTTTGTTATGGCAAAATAAAAAGTCCCCGACTTCCGAAGAAGTCAGGGACGTGAAAACGTGTTACCACCCTGATTCCGCCGCCGGTCGCCCGGTCGGCGCTCAGTCCCCCTCTCATCACAAGGGGCAGCGCCTGTAACGGGGCGCGGATCCGTTCCGCCCTGTTCAGGCGGAAAGCTCCGGGGCCAGTATCACGCAGCGCCTCCACCGGCTCGCACCAGACCGCCGGTTCTCTTGCGTCAGGCATTCCTGCGCTTTTTTCCCATCATCGCTTCTGTTTCTTTTTGCAGAACATTAGTCACATTGTACCCACTTTGCCGCCGTTTGTCAAGGGATTTTCACCTTATGCCAGCCATTTTCATACAATATAACACATTCATTCCGCGGCGGAGGGCCCTCCGCCGTTCACAGGAGGTCTTTCCAATGGCGACACAGGAATTTTCCCTGCAGCAGTTGCAGCCCTTTCTGGAGGGCAATCCGGGACGCGGCACCCTGCGGGTGCAGGTATCCACGGCCCGCGGCGCCTTCCCGGTGAACCGGGCGGTGGTGGAGGTGGCCGTGATGCTGGGCGGCGCACGGGTGCTGCTGTACCGCAAGCGCACCGACAGCAGCGGCATCGCCGACGGCTTTACGCTGCCCGCCAAGCCCTTTTACGAGTCCCAGAGCCCCGGCACCGCCGGAGACAGCATGGCCAGCTATGTGGTGTCGGTGAGCCACCCCAGCTACGAGGCCGTCACCGACCTGCCCGCCGGGGTGTTCATCGGCACGAAAACCATCCTGCCGGTGGCGCTGACCCCGGTCACACAGTGAGGAGGTCCGGCCCATGCCTGTCTATCCGGTGGTCCCCACCTCCATCACCGTCCATCTGGGCCTGCCCGACAGCAGCGCCCCCAATGTGACGGTGCCCTTCACCAGCTACATCAAGAATGTGGCCTCTCACGAGCTGTACCCCACCTGGCCGGAGGCGGCGCTGCGGGCCAACATCATGGCCCAGATCTCCTTCGCCCTGAACCGGGTGTATACGGAGTTCTACCGCAGCCGGGGCTACGATTTCGACATCACCAGCACCACCCAGCGGGATCAGGCCTACGTCTCCGGCGGCAATGTGTTCGAGAACATCAGCCAGATCGTGGACGACATCTTCAACAACTACATCGTGCGGCAGGGCAGCGTGGAGCCGCTGTTCGCCGCCTTCTGCGACGGGGTGCGCACCCGGTGCAGCGGTCTGAGCCAATGGGGCAGCGTGGATCTGGCGGAGGCGGGGTACATCCCCTATGAGATCCTGCAGTACTACTACGGTGACGACATCAACATCGTGTTCGACGCGCCGGTAGCCGACAACATCCCCTCCTACCCCGGCCGCCCGCTGGAGCGGGGCTCCTACGGCCAGAGTGTCCGCACCATCCAGCAGCAGCTCAACCGCATCCACGAGAACTACCCCGGCATCCCGGTGATCTCTCCCGTGTCCAACGCCTTCGACCGGAACACGGAGGACGCGGTGCGGGAGTTCCAGCGGGTGTTCAATCTGGATGCCGACGGCATCGTGGGCAAGGCCACCTGGTACAAGATCAAGGAGGTCTGGACGGGGGTGAAGCAGCTCAGTGAGCTGGCCAGCGAGGGGCTGACCCTGACGGAGGTGCAGCCCGCCTTTCCGGAGGTGCTGCGCTACGGCGACGAGGGCGTGGCCGTCACCACCGTGCAGTATTATCTGGCGTTCCTGGGCTACTTCCTGCCGGAGCTGCCACAGATCGCACTGACCGGCGTATTCGACGACGATACCCGTGACGCGGTGTACACCTTCCAGAACGCCTACGGCCTTCCCGTGGACGGCGTGGTGGGCCGTGACACCTGGAACCGGCTGCTGAGCGTATACGACCAGTTGCTCCGCGACCTGCCCCAGGACTATCAGAACTACATTGAACAGGTCTATCCCGGCCGGTTTCTGGTGCTGGGGGACGAGGGCCGGGCGGTGCGGCAGCTTCAGGAGAACATCCGCAAGATCGCGGCGCAGGATCCCGCCATCCCCACGGTGGAGGCCGACGGCGTGTTCGGCCCGGCCACCCAGCGGGCCGTGCTGGCTCTCCAGCGGCAGCTTGGCATCGACCAGAGCGGCGCGGTGGGGCCGGTGCTGTGGACGCGGGCGGCGGAGCTGGCCAGCGGGCTATAAAAAAGGAAGTCGAAAGCGTTGGCTTTCGACTTCCTTTTTCTCTTATTCGTTGGGCGTTACCACGCCGGAGACATCCACGGGCTTGCCGTCCCGCCACAGGCGCTCCAGGCCGTAGAACTCACGGGCCTCGGCGTTAAAGACGTGCACGGCGATGCAGCCGTAGTCCAGCAGCACCCAGGTGCCGCCGCGATAGCCCTCGCGGTGCAGCGGCTGCTCACCGGCCTCCTCCAGCATCACCTTTTCCACGTTGTCCACCAGGGCGTTGATCTGGGTATTGCTGGAACCGGTGGCGATGACAAAATAGTCCGCCAGGGTGGTCAGCTCACCGATCTCCAGCACCTGGATCTCCCGGCCCTTCTTATCGCTCAGCGCTTTGGCCGCCAGCAGGGCCATTTCCTTAGGCTCTTTCATATGGTCACTCCTTTTCTGATCAGGTCGTCTCTCGCGTCCAATGTATCGTGGTGCACGGGATTGCCCATGCCCTCCATCTCCTCGATGGTCATGGTCAGGCCCAGCAGCAGCCCCCGGTCAAGGTCGTCATAGACCGCCTCCCGCAGGCGCACCACATCGGGATCGTTGGCAAACTCCCGGCTGGGCTCGATGTAATCGGCCAGATACACGATCTTCTCCAGCAGCTTCATGCCCGCCCGGCCGGTGGTGTGGTAGAGAATGGCCTCGTACACCTCGTCGTCCACGCCGTATACATGGCGGGCGATGGCCGCGCCGGTCTTGGCGTGCAGCAGCTTCAGTGCCTTCCGCTCCAGCGGGTCGAGGGAGATGCCGTACTGCTCACAAAGGGCCAGTTGCTCCGCCATGTCCAGCTTCTTGGTGCAGTCGTGGAGCAGTCCCGCCACGCGGGCCTTGGTCTCGTCCGCGCCGAAGCGCCGGGCAAGCTTCGCCGCCTCCTCCGCCGTGCCCAGCACATGGGGCATCCGCTTGGGCTTGAGATAGCTCATGGCGATGGGCCGCAGCTCCTCCACCGTCAGATGCTTCAGATCGGCGGCCGTACCGTACAGGTGCTCCCGCTGAACATAGCCCCACACGGCTTCCGGTACAAGGTCGCTCCCCTGCCCTGCCGCCAGCGCGGCGCGGACATCGGTGGAGGACAGCTCGATGAGCTCCGGATTGTCCAGCAGCATCACCTTGGCCTGGTACCGCCCCTCCAGCAGCGTTTTCTGCTGCTCCATGGCGGCACGGATGTCCTCGTCCACCCGGCTGAAGGCGCCGATATGGGCCAGTCCGCAGATGACCTCCGGCTCGTGCCAGGTGTGGAGGGACAGGAACATGTCCGACCCCATCAGCAGCCACAGCTCCGCATCGGGATACTGCTCATGCAGGGCCCGCAGGGTGTCGCTGGTATAGCTTTTGCCGGTGCGGCGCAGCTCGATGTCGCTGGCCTCGGCCACGCGGCCGATGGGCGCCGCCATCAGCGCCGCCATGTCGTACCGCTGCTGCGCCGTCACGCCGGACGGCAGCGGCTTATGGGGCGGCACGCTGTCCGGTACCAACAGCAGCTTATCCAGCCCAAGCTGGGCCGCGGCGGCACGGGCCATGGTCACATGGCCGTTGTGGGGCGGGTTGAAGGTCCCGCCGAATACGCCGATCCTCATGCCTGCTTCGCCTTTACCAGTTGGATCTTCCGCTTCTCCTTGTTGTGCTGATAGCGGTACAGCACGAACTTGCTGCCGATGACCTGCACCACCTCGCTGCGGGTGGCCACGGCCAGCTCCTCCGCCGCCTCCCGGGCGGTGTACATGCTGTTCTCCAGCACCCGGCCCTTGATGAGCTCACGGGCCTCCAGGGCGTCGTTGGCCTGCTTCACCAGATTGTCGCCGATGCCGTCCTTGCCCACATGGAGGATGGTGTCCATGGTGGCGGCCATGCCCCGCAGTTGGGCGCGCTGCTTGCTTGTCAATTCCATATCAGTGCTTCTCCAAATATTCTTTCAATTCCGCGGCAAATACGCGCAGTGCATTGCCCCGGTGGGATATCTCGTTTTTCTCCTCCGCCGTCAGTTGGGCAAAGGTGCGGCGCTTCTCCGGTAGGAAGAACACCGGATCATAGCCGAAGCCGTTCTCCCCTATGGGAGCGAAGGCGATGGTGCCATGGCAGTCGCCGTCCGCCGTCAGCACATCGCCGTTGGGAAACGCGCAGCAGATGGACGTGTGGAAATGGGCGGCACGGTTGGTGGCGCCCCGCATATTCTGCAGCAGCAGGGCGCAGCGGGCCGGGTCGCTGTCCAGATTGCCGTACCGGGCGGAGTAGATGCCCGGCGCGCCCTGGAGCCAGTCCACGCACAATCCGGAGTCGTCCCCGATGGCGGGCAAGCCGCTGGCTTCCATAACGGCCTTGGCCTTCAGCGCGGCGTTCTCGGCAAAGGTAGTGCCTGTCTCCTCCACGTCCAAAGCAAGACCCAGATCAGATTCCAGCACCACTTCCACGCCCAGTTGGGACAGGATCTCCTGCATCTCCTTCAATTTCCCACGGTTGTGGGAGGCCAATACAAATTTCATCGCAGAATATCCCCCAATACCTCTTTTTGCTTGGCGATCAGCTCACAGTTGCCCTTGGCGCACAATGCCACCAGCTCCTGCTGCTCCGCTACGGTGAAGGCCCGGCCCTCGCCGGTGCCCTGGATCTCGATGATCTCGCCCTGCTCGTTCATGATGCAGTTCAGGTCCACCTGGGCGCGGCTGTCCTCGCTGTAGGGCAGATCCAGCACCGCCGTATCGTCCACGATACCGGCGCTGACGCCCGCCACATAGTGCTTGATGGGCATGCGGCTGATATAGCCCTCCTTCACCAGCCAGCGGCAGGCCAGGGCCAGGGCCACAAAGCCGCCGGTAACGCTGGCGGTACGGGTGCCGCCGTCGCCCTGCAGCACGTCGCAGTCGATGGT
>CAKTZN010000056.1 GCA_934635545.1 uncultured Oscillospiraceae bacterium
TGGTGTGGTTCTGGGACGCGGACACCGAGAGCTATGTGTTCCAGCCGGAGGAATCCCAGGTGTCGGACTTCGCTGACGAGGGCGCCGATCACCTGGGCTTTGAGGGCACCTGGTATCTGGATGGCGACGAGACGGAGGACAGCGTGATCATCATCGGCGTTGTCGGCGACTGGGTGCTGTATGACCAGCAGGGCGACACCCGTACCGCCATCGACAGCGGTCTGCTCCGCGTGGTGGATGAGGCGCAGGGGCACTTCGCCGCCGATTCCGAGCAGTTTGACGATGTCTCCTACCTCATTGCGACAGCCGGTGAAAACGGTATGTACTGGGGCGTTACCGGCGACTACGATTACTACGAGCGCCTGGACTGACCGGCGTGGAAAGGGGCAAGCCATGAAGAAGAATTGCCTGACCCTTTTGCTGGCCCTGCTGCTGGCCCTGAGCCTGACCGCCTGCGGCAGCGGCGGCGATACTTACAACGATTCCAATGACCCGGTCAACGCATGGGAGGTGCTGGCCGATGAGGATCTCACCGACGATGTCACCGCCTGGCAGGGCGACGACGGCAGCCAACTGCTGCTGGACATTTCCACCAGCAGCTATACCTTCCGCACCTGGTATGGTCGGGTCGGAACGGGCAGCCTGTTCCGGGATGAGCACGGTCTGGGCCTCCAATACAGCGAGATCGACTCCGACCGGTACTACTATCTGGTGAAGGAAGGCTGCGGCTTTACCGTGCGCCATGAGGGTGCCGGTGAGGGCAGCAGCTACGGCGAGATCAACGACCTGCACTTCGAGCCGTCTCAGGGCGAGATAGCCCCCTATGACATCAGCCTGCTGGACGGCGTGTGGCAGAATGCCCTGGGCGAGACCTTCGCCTTCGACACCGGCCGGATGCGGGTCATCGAGTGCTTTACCGACCGCACCATGAGCAGCGGCCCGCTGTATGAGAGCACCAATGGACGCGGCCCCTATGTGACCGGCCCCGAGATCCTCTACCCCTGCCTCAGCGCTGACGGCAACGCCTTTGTGCTGTTTTCCGACGGCAACGCGCCACGGGAACAGGACGCCGAAAGCACCGGCGTATTCTACCGCAATGGCGACATGGCGGCATATGCCGACCCGGAAAACGCCGGGTTCGAGGAATCGGACGGCAGGCTGTGGTACTATGACGGCGTCAGCTACTTCGCATTGCCGGATGGCTATACGCTGGGCGAGGACGGCATGGCCTATGACGCATACGGCAGGCCCTTCGCCCCCGAATGGCCGGAGGAGCTGTATGATCCCGCGGCGGCCTGGGGCGAGAACTGGCTGGAGGAAAACTGGTAAGGAGAATACCAATATGAAGAAAGAGAAAGAACCCGCCGTCGGCATGGAAAAGATGACCGACGCGGAGCTGTCAAAAAAGCTGGGAAGCTATCAGAGAACGGAGAGCATCGGCATATTGCTGGGTGTCATTCTGGTGGTCGCCGGGTGCATCACGATGTTTATACGGCGTGACCCTCTTCTGATCTGCGCGATGGTGTTCCCCGGTGTGGCGCTGTTCCTGCTGGTGGCAAAGCCCGCCCAGAAGAAGAAAAAGGCACTGATGCAGCAGCAGTTGGGCGGCTTCTTCCGCACGGAGCTGACAAAAGCCTTCGGCCCGGAGCCGGAGCCGGCCACGCTGCCCATCGACTGGGGGTACCTGGCGGCGGCAAAGCTGTCGAATGATCCCTTTACGGAATGCACCTTGACAGACTTCCACGAGGGCGAGCATAAGGGCCTGCGGTTCTCCGCGGCCAATGTGGAGCTGCGCCGCACGGTGGAGGAAAAATCCGGCCCCGACAACGACAACTGGATGACCCGGACCGAGACGCTGTTCCACGGCATCGTGGTCCGCTGCAAGGACATCTGTGACCCGGCGCTGGACATCACACTGAACGACATGTTCCAGGAGCGGAAGAAAGACGACATCACCGACCCCGCCGCCTTCCGGAAGCACTTTGCCGCCCATACGGCGGATGGCCGGGAGGTGGACGATCAGGTCACGCCGCAGCTCCGTGAGCTGGTAAAGAAGCTGGAGACTACCTCCCGCACCTCCAAGCTGTGCGGTCTTATCCTCCGTGACGGCGATCTGGCGCTGGCCCTGAACACCCGGTATGTGTTCGCAGGCGTTCCGGAGGAACTGGATCTGCGGGATATCGACGGCATCCGCAAGTGGTTCACCGCCTCGCTGAACGGCATGGCCAATCTGCTGGATCTGCTGATGGAAAGCCCTGTTTTGAACCGTGCGGACGCAAAGGAGTAAACGATGGAAGAACAGAAAAACAAGCTGACAGACCGTCAGCTCACCAAAGAGATGCAAAAGGGCAAGCGCGGTGGCGCAGGCGGCAAGCTGCTGATCGGCCTGGGTGCCATCGTGGTGCTGATCGGCATCGTTATGAACGGCTCGATACCAATAGTCATCGTGGGCGTGCTGATCGCCGGTCTGGGCGAATGGCTGAAAAGCAAGAGCAAAGGTACCGCTGACCGGCAGGTATATGACACCATCGTGCCGGACGTGGTCAACGCCGTCTTTGATAATGTGCAGATGGAGCCCACTCCTCACCTGCTGGACGCCAAGGACACCAACATTCCCCTGCCCGACCACACCCATTGCAGCGGCAGCGGTTATGTCCGGGGAACGTATCAGGGCCTGACAACGGAGCTGTGCACCGTCCGGCTGACGGATGTCAAGGAGTTCCAGCGGGAGGAGACCGGCCTGTGGGAAAAAAATGCGCAGGAGGTCTATGCCGGGCAGTGGATGCTGTGTGAGCTGGGCCGGGAATTCCCCACATGGCTGACCATCTGGCCCCGGGGCAAGCTGGATAAGCTGTTCAACTCCCGCACCATCAAGACGGAGAACGAGGACTTCAACAAGAAGTTCAATCTCAGCAGCGACGATGAGCAGGCGGCCCTGCGCATCCTGAACCCCAGCCGGATGGAGCGGCTCATGAAGCTGGCGGAGACCTCCGGGAAATTCGCCCTCAACCTCAATACCGACGGCAGGCTGTATATCGCCTGCCATTGTGACCGGGGCTTCTTCGATCCCGGCAAGGGCCGGGAAAAGCCGGACGCCCTGCGCCAGCGCTACACCCGTGAGCTGAAATGGTTCACCGAGGTGATCGACACCTTCCGCCCGCTGTAAAGGAGGAAGTGCCATGACTTTGGGGCTTGCTGTGGTACTGCTTCTGGCCTCTGCGGCCGGGATCGTACTGAGCGCGAAGTACCTGCGGAAAAGCCGCGCGGCCCGGATCCTATGCATCGTGGGCTGCGCTCTGATCGCGGCGGCCTGCGCCGTGTATATCGGGCTGACGCTGCTGTTTATTGACGCGGTCAGCCATCAGCCGCCCGCAGGCGTTTGAAAAAGATCGTTTACGGCACCGACGTCGTTTTCGATTATGCGGTTTTGATGACCGACATTTTAGGCAAAAGCAAAAAAGCACGCTATATGCGTGCTTTTTTGCGCTTTATAGGGGTACATTTCGGTACATTACGGCGCTTTATGAAGTACATTAACGGGCTTGATCGGTGCATTTACCGCTCAAAAGCCACCGTATAGGAGCCCAGGACCTGCTCACAGGGGATGGCCGCCGCGTTCTCCACGGTAAAAGCCTGCCTGGGGTAGTGATTCTTCTGTTGGGTGGGAATGGCGGGCAGCGTCTTTCCGATGCTGACGCCGTGGGCGCCGCCGTCGATATGCCAGGCGAATTCGCAGTCGCAGAACTCCTTGCTGCCGGTGATGGCCTCGGCCGGCCGCAGCGGCTCCTCCTCATCCAGGAAGAAGCAGCCGTCGTTGTCCTTCTCCGCCGGGCAGCCGCCCTGGATGCCGACGCCGGTGAAGGAGATGGTCAGCAGGCCCGTCTCGAACCGGGTCGTCTTGCCTTCTACCGCAAACGCGGCATCGTCCCAGTGGCCGATGTTCAGCCAGCCCCGCTTCCCTTCCGATTCTACTGCTGTATTGAACTCCACCCAGGCGGTCTTTCCGTCCCTGACCTCCGCGTTGATCCGCAGAACAGGCCGCAGGGACCGGAAGCCCTCCGGCAGGAGCGCCCGCAGCCGGTCCTGCTCTACGCCATAGGCCATGACAAATTGCTGTACATGCATCGCGTTTTTCCTCCACTCTCTCCCGTTTTGGCGGTTTTTCTCCGCTCTTTGTGTCTATTATAGCAAGGGCTGCTCCGGGATGCAACCGGAAAAACCCAGCTTTTCCGCCAGTTGATCCAGATAGTCGATATGACCGTGATTGGCGGCGTACAGTGTCACAAAGCCGTCCTCCTGCGCCGTGACCTCCTGTCCGCCGCAGATCACCCGCTGCCCCTTTTTCAGGTAGACCTTTTGTCCGTTGATCAGCTCATCCCGATAGCGGTCGACGGCCATCTGATAATGCGCCCGGAACCGGGCCTGCGCCGTTTCCTCGTCGCCGAGATGACGGTAGATCAGCGCTTCATCCACCAGCGGGACGCCGCCTGTTCTGTCAAAGTTGGGATATTCCCCTCTGTGGGCAAGGATCCCCTCCCGCGTGGACAGCACATTGAATACCGGAAGCACCTTGTCGAAGATATCATGATAGATCTCTTCCTCTATCGCGTCGATATCGCCGCGAAGGTCAAAGCACTTCACCGCTTCGCCGTCTATGTCGCCAAGGCTGGAGCGGATATTGCACTCGTAATCGTGGTAGTATTTTTTCGGCGGCTTGCCCAAAAAGAGGGCAGTTCTGTCACACTCCGGAACGCGAATTCCCACCTCGACGCACAGCAGGTAGGTCTCCTCCCGGTACGCCTGCCCGCATTGAAAACGGATGACCTGTGAAATGTCGTCCAGAAAGAAGCGGTGCAGTGTCCGGCCATACTTCCGGAAGCCCAGTTGCTTGAGGTCACGGTACAGGCTGTCCTCGATCCGGTCGATACGGAGCGATATCTCTGACTTTTCTCTCATACGGCAACCTCCCTTCTCAACGCTTTTCTTGCTGTCATTCTAGCAAATTCGGCGGAGATCCGCAACACTGTGTTGGAGGCGCGATAGACGGCAAAACACCGCATGTTCCGAGGGACGTGCGGTGTTTTGCTGTATTTGAGGAGAGATCATGGCAATTTATCTACACGCTTGTCACGGATAGGGCCATGACAGGCGGTGCCAGCGGGGTTATTGGCCGCTTGCGCCGTAGTTGGACAGCACACGGGCGGAGGGATCGTTGACGTCGCAGCCCGCCCAGGACTTGTTGGGCATCCAGAAGTCCACGATCATTTCGGACTGGCCGGGATAGTACTTCTCGAAAATCTCCCGGTACAGCAGCGATTCCTTGGTGAAGGGCTGGGCGTGGGAGAAATGCTTCCGGCGCTCTTCAAACTCGGCGTCGGTATAGCAGGTCTCAGCGAAGGCCTTCAGGTGATCCACCATGGAGTGGCCCACCGCGTCGGAGAAGGCGGCCTTCTCCCGGTACAGGATATCGTGGGGTAGGTAATCCCCTTCAAAGGCGTGGCGCAGCAGGTACTTGCCCTTGCCATAGACATTGACCTTCTTGGCCGGGTCGATGGCCAGCACATAGCGGACGAAGTCCAGATCGCCGAAGGGCACGCGGGCCTCCAGGGAGTTGACGGAGATGCAGCGGTCGGCGCGGAGCACATCGTACATGTGCAGCTCGTGGACGCGCTTCTCGGCCTCCTTCTGGAATTCCTCGGGAGAGGGTGCAAAGTCGGTGTACTTATAGCCGAACAGCTCGTCGGAGATCTCGCCGGTCAGCAGCACGCGGATGTCGGTGTTCTCGTGGATCCACTTGCACATCAGGTACATGCCCATGCTGGCCCGGATGGTGGTGATATCGAAGGTGCCCAGCATCTTGATCACGAAATCAAGAGAGTCCAGCACCTGCTCCTTGGTCATGATGACCTCGGTATGGTCGCTGCCGATGTAGTCGGCTACGATGCGGGCGTACTTCAGGTCGATGGCGTCCTCCCGCATACCGATGGCGAAGGTGCGGATGGGGGTCTTGCTCTCGCGGGCGGCGATGGCGCACACCAGAGAGGAGTCCAGGCCGCCGGACAGCAGGAAGCCCACCTTTGCGTCGGCCACCAGCCGCTTCTTTACGCCGGCCACCAGCTTGTCGTGGATGTTGGCGCACACGGTCTCCAGATCATCATAGCAGAACTGCTTGACCTTGGTGATATCGTCGTAGCAGACGAATTTGCCGTCCTTGTAGTAGTGTCCGGGAGGAAACGGCATCACCTTGCCGCACATGCCCACCAGGTTCTTGGGCTCACTGCCAAAGACGATGACGCCCTTTTTGTCATAGCCGTAATACAGCGGGCGGATGCCGATGGGGTCGCGGGCGGCGATGAACTGCTTGGTCTCTCCGTCGTAGAGGATCAGAGCATACTCCGCGTCCAGCATTCTGAACATGTCCACGCCGTATTCCTTGTACAGCGGCAGGAGCATCTCGCAATCGGAACCGCTGCGGAAGGAATAGCCCTTTTCCAGCAGCTTGGCTTTGCATTTCTCGTAGCCGTAGATCTCGCCGTTGCAGACCACATAGCTGTCGCCCAGGCGGAAGGGCTGCATCCCCTCCGGCGTCAGACCCATGATGGCCAGACGGTGAAAGCCCAGCAGACCGTGGCCGGTATCCACGATCCGGCTGTCGTCGGGGCCGCGGGAGACGGTCTCCATGAAGCCGTCGGTAAAGGCGGCGATGTCAGTGCAGGTGTCACAATACCCAATGATCGAACACATTTTGTTACCCTCCGTATATGTGAAGTCTCAGCAAATACGATAGGGCGAGGTGCTGTGCCCCGCGGTGCCACCTATCTTTGGCCTCTTTCTACGGCTTCCATCAAAGCCTTGCCGTGATAACGGACGGCAGCTCCGGCACACCTACTAGGGGGGCTCCCCCGTTGGGATCGCGGCTCGCCGGGTGTTCTTCCCGTGAGCGCCGCCCGCATGGCTTCCACCATCCCATGCTCGCTTGTGGGCGCGTATTCACGGTACTTTTCCCGGCTCAGACGCCTTTTTCGTGATGTATATGGAGGTTTTCGACGCAAAAAAGGCGTCAAGGAGATCACTCTCCAAGACGCCTTTGCCTTCGATGGACGCTATTATATACACCATACGCACATTTGTCAATCTATGTTTTACACAACTTTTGCAGCCTTTTCACCGGACTTTCTCTGTCAGTGTGTCAAAGACGAAAAAAGGCTTGCGCCGCGGAGGGTGCCAGAGTACAATAGTACCAGCGAACCGAAAGGAGGCGGCTGTATGGGACTGGAGCTGATCCCCGCCTATGGACATCAGGAGGAGATCGTGACGCTGTTCACGGAGTACACCGACATGCTGATGGAAATGGATGCCGTGGTGCGGCAGTACCTGATCCTGCAGAACTATCAGAAGGAGCTGGCGCACCCGGAGAGCAAGTACGGCATGCCGGAGGGGCGGCTGTATCTGGCCTATTGGGACGGCCAACTGGCGGGCTGCATCGGCCTGCGGAAGCTGGACGAGGCACGGGGTGAGCTGAAGCGGCTGTACGTCCGGCCGGACTTCCGGGGCCGCCACATGGGCGAGGCGCTGATCCAGCGCATCCTTGATGACGCCCGCGCGATCGGCTACCGGCATGTGCTGCTGGACACGCTGCCCTTCCTGCACGCCGCCATCCGGCTTTATCGGAAGATGGGGTTTTACGAGATCGGCTGCTACAACGAAAGCCCGGTGGAGACCACCATCTTCATGCAATACGACTTATAAGGAGGTGTCCTATGGCCACCACACAGGATTACATCGAATACGTCTGTGAGCGTCTGCCGGAGTGCGGCGACGTGCGCTATCGCAAAATGTTCGGCGAATATATGGTCTACGTCAACGACAAGCCCCTGCTGACGGTATGCGACAACACGGTATTCGTCAAAAAGGTACCGGAGCTGGCAGAGCTTATGGCGGGCGCCGGTGTCGGCTGCCCCTATGAGGGCGCGAAGGAGCACTACATTCTGGACATCGACGACACGGACTTGACCGCGCGGGTCATCGCCGTTCTGGAGCCCATCACACCCGCCCCGAAGAAACGAAAGAAGGCATAAATTCATGGATACCATCACCATCCGCACCGCTAACCTGAACGACGCGGCGGCGCTGCTGGCCATCTATGCCCCCTATGTGGAGCAGACGGCCATCACCTTTGAGTACGAAGTTCCCTCGTTGGAGGAATTCCGGGGCCGCATTGCCCACACCCTGCGGCGCTATCCCTATCTTGTGGCGGAGGAAAACGGCGAGATTCTGGGCTACGCCTACACCGGCCCCTTCGGTGAGCGGGCCGCCTACAGTTGGGCCGTGGAAACCAGCATCTATCTGCGGCAGGATGTACGCGGCAAGGGCCTGGGTAAACGGCTGTATCAGGCGCTGGAGGATGTCTCCCGCGCACAGCATGTGCAGAGCCTCTACGCCTGCATCGCCTATCCCGACGCCGACGACGCCCACCTGAGCGGCAACAGCGTGGCCTTCCACACCCATCTGGGCTATACCACGGTGGGCCGGTTCCCCCACTGCGGCTACAAGTTCGGTACATGGTACAACATGGCGTGGATGGAGAAAACGCTGGGCGATCACGCGGTGCCGCCCGCGGCATTTGTGCCGTTCCCGGAGCTTTGCGAAACACGATAGACCAACCGCAGGAGGGGCAAAATGATCGATTTGCAGGCATATCTTGAGAAGAAGCTGCGCGGCATTATTTCGACTTGGCATGCAGATGATATCTATGCCATATCGTTTTTTGTCTACGCAAATGAGGTATATGAATATGACGGCTTTTCAAACGTTACGCAGTTTTTTGTAAGCTATCAATCGGAAAGCGATTGCTATGATGCGGATGAGCTTTCCGAGGAGCGCTGGAATTATGCCTTTTGGCAGCAGAATGAAACGCCTGTGATCGAAGCAGACGACGGAGACGAGGGAATGAAAATTCTTTTCGACTGGTATCGGGAAAACGGCATCGAGCATATCGGCCGCTACGAAGATTTCGCCGCTTGCTATGATGAAAAAATGCGCTATATCGGCAAAGGTCCCGTCGGCTACTACGAACTGCTTTCCGAGGTCGCCGAGGTCGCCCGCAAATTGCAGGTCAGCGGATTTATAAAGACGCAATTCGGCAAGCCCATCCCCATCATCATTCATGATCTGGAATACCCGTGGTACTGCATGGAGGCAACAGCAAGAGCCAACCCAAACGGAGAAGCCGATACATTTTTCGCCGCGATGAAAAGGTTGGGTTTTGGGGAATGACCAAGCCTAAACAACGGGAGGATACACATGGATCTGCATGAATTCTGGCAGGCGACGCTGGCGCAGGATGCTGCGCGGATGCGGGAATTTTTTCACCCGGACGCCTATGTGAACTGGCACAACAGCAACGAACATTTTACCGTGGAGGAGTTCATTCGCGCCAACTGTGAGTACCCCGGCGCATGGGACGGTGCTATTGAGCGTATTGAACAGGCCGGTGATCTGTTTATCACCGCCACCCACGTCTATTCCAGGGACGGTGCGCTGTCCTTCCATGTTGCATCCTTCATCCGCGTTGAGGATGACCTGATCCGCAGCATTGACGAATACTGGGGCGACGACGGCCCTGCCCCGGCCTGGCGGCTGGAAAAGCACATTGGAACACCGATACACGAGTCAAGACCACCCCTCTAAGGGGTGGCTTGACAAAGCCCTATAAGGGCTTAATACAGCCAGCGCCTAAAAGGCGCTGGCTTTCACTTCGTTCAAGCCATTGTGGACTGATTACTTGGCCGGCCCCTTAAAAGGGTCTTCCAATTCCTTTGTTGTGATCTTATCCATCATCTGGTCGTGCGTCTCTTGCTCACGTATGTACTTTCGTATCGTTGCTTCATTTAAGCCCACGGTGCTCACATAGTACCCTTCCGCCCAAAAGTGCCGGTTGCCAAATTTGTACTTCAGGTTCGCATGGCGCTCATATATCATCATGGCGCTCTTGCCCTTCAAATACCCCATAAACTGCGACACACTGTACTTCGGTGGGATCGCCACCAACATGTGGATATGATCCGGCATCAAGTGGCCTTCCAGTATTTCCACACCTTTCCATTTACACAGATTCCGGATTATTGCTCGTATATCTGCCTTTATGCTGTTGTATATTACTTTCCTTCGGTACTTCGGTGTAAATACAATGTGGTATTTACATAACCATTTCGTATGTGCTAAACTGTTTGCCATAGGGCACTTCCTCCTTTGATAGCTTTAATGGCCTGAACATCCATTATTCTATCACTGTTGGCTAGTGCCCTGCTTAAGCTTGAATCCCACCCGCCTAGCGGGTGGTTTTTTGTTCCGTGCTCTTGCACGGAACTGCCTCAAGGTGAATAAAAGTACCCCGAAACCGTCGGTTTCGGGGTACTTTTTATCTGTTTTGATCAGTCCTGCTGCCAGTTGTGCCAGACGTTCTGCACGTCCTCGTTATCCTCCAGCATGTCCAGAAGCTTGGTCATGCTGCGGACGTCGTCCTCGCTGGTCATGGTGATGTAGTTCTGGGGAACCATCTCGATCTCCGCGCTCTCGAAGGAATAGCCCTTCTCCTCCAGCGCCTTGACCACGTC